>JBBQCQ010000729.1:0-2436 GCA_038318835.1 Gemmatales bacterium
TGTAGATGCCGCGGACGACCTTACTGCCGGGGGCCGGCTTGCCATCGGGCGCAGGAGCATCTCCGACATAGAAGAACACGTCCGCGATGCCCGACTCCATATCTTTGCCGGTCGCCTTCAGCTTGTGCTCGGTCGCCGTCACGATCTTCTCCTTCGCAGGCAGGTCGATCAAATCCGTCTCGACCGGGGCCGTGCGATCGACGATCAGGGTGCGGGTCACAAGTTCGTCTTTCTTGGTGCCCCATTCCAGTTGGAACTTGCGGCGGCCTGACACGCCCTTCGTCTCGAAGTCCACCGTCCAGTCGGCGACCACGGGCGAGAACGTGATGGCGTCGTTCTCGCCGCCGAACTTCACGTACAGGTCTTCCCGGCGCGGGGTCTTGTACTTCTGAATGACATCGTCCTTGCCCTTCCCTCGGTCCACCGTGAGCGTGGTTTCCCTGGCCTTGATGTTGTCCGCCTCGACGGTCACCAAGACCGGCTTGCCCGGCACCTGCCGTTCGCTGGACAGCTTCACGTTCGCGAACGGGTCGGAGTTGAGCACGGGCGTGCCGTTGAAGTTCGTTTCCACGATGAACGCCCGGTCGTAGCCGTCCACGCTCACCATGACCTTCACTTTGTTGTCGGCCTTGCCCTTGTACTTCACCCCTTCGGCGAACAGCGTGACTTCCCCGTCGACGGGCAGTTCGGCCTCGAACGTCCCCTGTTGCAGGGTCTTGGGGTCGAGATCGGGGTTCAGGTCCGGTCGCAGGTCGAGCCGTACCTTCGCGGGCAGGTCCGAGTACAGCGGCACGTCGGCCGGCTTGGAGAACTTCACGACGACAGCCAACGAACCCTTGCCGGGGTTCTCGACGGTGGCCTTGAAGTATTCGCGCGGCGGGTTGATGACCCACTGAACGGCTTCGTAGTCCTTGGTCTCGGTGCGGTCCGGCTTGTCGGCCGGTTCGACGCGCAGAACGAACGTGTCGCCGGCGACCTTCTGGCCACTCGGCTCCGCGACGGCCGCCACCGGGGCCGGCTTGCCGGCGGGCGGGGGGGCAGGCACAGGGGCCGGGGCCGGCTTCGCGCTGCCGCTGAGGGCCACCTTCACGAGTTGCTTCGTCGGCACCAGGATGCCGGTCGCGCGGGCGAGTTCCGACCCGGCTTTCAGCGTGATCTTGTTGGCTTCGTCGCGGGCACCGGCCGAGAGGATCACATTCACGGTCTTGTCGGCTTCGGTCGGGTTGTACACGAAGACGTAGGCGCGTTGTTCGACGTTGGGCCGCAGGCCGAGCGTGGCCGCCCGCTCCAGCCCGACTGACGGGGCCGGGGTCGCGTTCAGACTCGGCAGCGGGCTGAAGAAGGCGAACGGGGTCTTCGTGGGGTCATCCGCGGCTCCGTGCCGCGCCGCAACCGCGAGGATTGCGAAGGTCAGAAGAACCGAGCGAATCGTCATGATATCACATCCTTAGTTGAAGGGGGTCGTGTTCCTCCCCGTGCATTGTGCGCTAGGCGTGTGCCGCGGGCCGGAGTGCGCGGGCAGCTTCTCGGAACGGCCGGCGGCGAGCGGTCCGCCGGTGCGGGCCTTATCGCATTTGCCGGTGCTGTTCGTGCCAGGTCCGGAAAGCCACGTCGTCGGCCTCGCGCCGTTTCGTCGGTGCGACCCGCCAATCTGCCGCGGCCGGCGCATCGGGACTGGCCGGCACGGCCCCGATAGGGGCGGCCCGGGCGAAGCGGTCGAGGCCTTCCCACTCGCCGGTGGCGGTCAGTTCGGCCATTCGCTTCTTTCGGGCGTCGGCCCCCCAGGCTCGCCGGAGTTCGACCGCGAAGGTTTCCCACTTCTGGTCGTTGGCCCCGGCCAGGCCGGTCCGTTCGCGCCGCAGGGCCACGGCGGCTGGGTCGCCGCCGAGTTCGAGCAGGCCGACGGCCACCTCGGCCCGCCGGCCGCGAGCGTCCGGCAGGGTGGGCGGCAGCGTGGGAGCCTTCGTCTTCGCGCGGGAGGCGTTCTCCATTAAGTCGCCGTCGGCCCGCGTGGCGGCGTGCAGTCGTTCGGCGATCTGCCCGGCGGTGTCCCACACCTTGCCCCGGTCGGCCCCGGTGAGGAGCGAGGTTTCGCGGGCGGCGGTGTACACTCGCAGGTCGCCCGATCGGGCGGCCCCAGCCCCGTCGATCAGTGCCTTGACGGCCGCGGGGTCGAACCGCTTCAGGATGGTCGCGGCGGCGTCGGCGGTGGGCTTCGTTTTCGAGGGCAAGTCATTGTCTGCCCCGGCGGCGGCTGGCCGCACATAGACCGCGTCCGCAAGGGTTGTCCCACGGGATTTCAACTCCAACCACTCAGCGGCCGGCGGCCAGTCGTACTCGGCGGTCGTCCAGGCCGTGCCGGCGCAAACGCGAAGGGCGTCGTCGGCCGCGTCGAAGGCGGAGGCGAGGGCAGTCCGCCGCGCTTCGATCTCCCGG
>JBBQCQ010000730.1:0-2433 GCA_038318835.1 Gemmatales bacterium
CGGACTTTGGACCGGCAACCACGACGGCATTGATGCGACTTGGCTGCGATTATTCGACACTCCTAACCCCTGAATGGCATGCCCCGCTTCCTATCACTTCTCCTGCTCCTCGCCATAGGTGGCCGCGCGTCGGCGGAGTTGAAGGTCTACCCCTCCACCGTCACGCTCACCGGCAAGGACGACGCGGTCCAATTGCTCGTCGTCGAGGAGCAAGCCGGCCGCACTGTTGCCGACCACACGACGGCGGCGACGTTCTCGCTCGCAAACCCGAAGCTCGCGAAGATCGATGCGGGCCAACTCACGCCGGTGGCCGACGGCGAGACGACGATGACCGCCACTGTCGGGGGCCGCACCGCGACAGCGAAGGTCGTCGTGAAGGGCACGGCGACGCCGACGGCGTGGAGCTTCCGCCACCATGTCGAGCCGGTATTGACGCGGACGGGGTGCAACGCCGGGGCGTGCCACGGCGCGCTCGCCGGCAAGGGCGGGCTGAAACTCTCGCTCCGCGGCTACGACCCGGAGGCCGATCACTTCGTGCTGACGCGGCAAGCCCTCGCCCGGCGGGTCGACCAGACTTCGCCCGAAAACAGTCTCGCCTTGAAGAAGGCCGCGAAGCTCATGTCCCACGGCGGCGGTGAGCGGTTGCCCGAGGGCGGCGTGCATTATGACATCGTGTTGAAGTGGATTCGGGCCGGCGCACCGGGGCCGAGTGACACCGACGTGTCACTCGATTCGATCGAGGTCTTCCCGAAGGCGGCGCTGATGAAGCCGCAGGACGCCGCCCGCCTCGTCGTGGTGGCGAAGTACACCGACGGCGGCACGCGGGACGTGACGCGGTGGTGCAAGTTCTCGTCGGCCGACGACCTTGTGGCCGCCGTGGACGAGGACGGCAAGATCAAGGTCAACGGCCACGGCGAAGCGGCGATCACCGCTAACTTCGGCACGCGGCTAACCACCATGACCGTGACCTCGCCGTTCGACAACAAGCTCGACGATGCTGTATTCGCGAAGTCGCCGCGACAGAACCTCATCGACGATCACGTTCTCGCGAAGCTGAAGTTGCTCCACCTGCCGCCGTCGGAGCAATGCACCGACGCCGAGTTCGTGCGGCGGGCGTTCCTCGATACGTGTGGCATCCTGCCGAAGCCGGAGGAGGCGGCCGCGTTCTTGAAGGACACCCGCCCCGACAAGCGGGCGAAGCTGATCGACGCATTGCTGGAGCGGCCGGAGTTCGTCGATTACTGGGCGTTCAAATGGTCGGACCTCTTGCTCGTTTCATCGCGGCGGCTGCAGCAGCCGGCGATGTGGGCGTTCTACCGGCAGGTCCGCCAGAGCGTGGCCGACAACCAGCCGTGGGACCAGTTCGCCCGCGGCGTCCTCACCGCGTCCGGCAGCACGCTCGCCAACGGCGGGGCGAACTACTTCGTCATTCACAAAGACGTGACCGACCTCGTCGAGTCCACGACCGTCACGTTCCTCGGCACGTCGATCAACTGCTGTCGGTGCCACAACCACCCGCTGGAGAAGTGGACGCAGGATCAGTACTGGGCGATGGCGAATCTGTTCGGCCGCGTCGGGCTGAAGAACGGCGACCGACCCGGCGAAGTGTCGGTGCAGAGCCTGCCGACCGGCGACGCCCTGCACCTCCGCCGCGGGATCGCGATGCCGCCGACGCCGCTGGACGGCAAGCCGCTGACGACCGACGCCGACCGCCGCGAGTACCTCGCCGACTGGCTCACGTCGCCGGCCAACCCGTACTTCGCGAAGGCGCTCGTGAACCGCGTCTGGAAGAACTACCTCGGCCGCGGGTTGGTGGAGGCCGAGGACGACATGCGCGAATCGAACCCGCCGAGCAACCGCGAACTGTTCGACGCCGTGACGAAGGACTTCGTCGCGCACCAGTTCGACGTGACGCACCTGATGCGGACGATCCTGAACTCCGCCGCGTACCAGCGGTCGTCGAAGCCGCTGCCGGCGAACGCCGCGGACGACCGCTTCTACTCGCGGTACCTCGTGCGGCGGTTGAACGCGGAGGTGTTGCTGGACGCCTACAGCGACGTGACCGGCGTGCCGACGGCATTCACCAAGCTCTCGCTCGGCCCGACCGGCGGCGAGCGGGCCGACGCCAGCTTCCCGGCCGGCACGCGGGCGATGCAACTGCCCGACTCGCTTTTGATCTCGCGCTTCCTCGACGCCTTCGGCCGGGCCGACCGGCTTCAAGTGTGCTCGTGCGAACGGACCTCCGATTCCAGCGTGCGGCAAGCTCTGCACTTGAACAACGGCCAGACGCTCAACGACAAGCTCCGCGACCCGAAGTCGCGCGTGGCCGCGTGGCTGAAGGAGAAAGCGACCGATGCCGATGTGGTCACGCACTTGTATCAACTCGCCCTGACGCGCGAGCCGACGGCCGCGGAACGGGCGAAGTTGGTGGCC
>JBBQCQ010000731.1:0-2424 GCA_038318835.1 Gemmatales bacterium
GTGTTCACCGATGGCCGCGAGCTCGAACTCGTCGAACGTCTGCTTCACCGGTCGATACCGCAGTTCGCCATGCACCTTGACCTCGTAACCGCGGGTCGCCTCCGCCGTGTTCAAGTCGGTCGCCAACACCGCCTCCCCATCGAGCTGCAAAGAGATTTGCTCGGAGGTGACGGCCGTCACCGTGAGGGTGAGCGAGTGCGAACGAACCTGATCTGGATCCCAGACGTCCGGCTCGCCACGGGTGTTATCTACAAGGTGGAAGCGAAGGATGCGGTTGGACACCTTGGGAGGCAGCGGGTACGCGAACCCGACGCGGGCCTCGGCCGGAGCCATCTGCTTCACGTCGTCGGCCGTCAGCCAGAGGAAATCGCGAGACGCCCGATCACCGCCGCCGAATTTACACGTCCCTTTCGCATATCGTGTTCCGGCTCGGTCAAGGATGCGGGCATGAACGCGCACGATCAACCCGCCTACCGGCGGCGTGCGGCCGTAGCTCGTGTCGAGTGGGCCGTGGTCTTCCACCATAATTGCCCCCGGCGTTCGCCGGGCGGCGGGCAATGCCTTCCACTTCGCAAGCCCGCGAATCAGGTCATCCCGTGTTGCTTTCACGTCGTGACCGGCGTTGCCGAATGTAAGCAACTCGCCGTCGGGCGTCAAAACGTAGATGCCCTGATGCGTGTCGGCATCCGGGTCACGCCGCCCCTGTGCGACGACCCGCTTGAAAAACTGCCCCTCCGCATCGGTGCGGCGGCGCTGGTACCAGTCGTCGGCGCAGACGGGCACGAACGCGGTCTTCGCGAGGTGAATGATCTCGGCGTCGGCGAAGGCGAACACACGGCCCGCCACGACGTTGTTTCAGCCGCACCCCAACGGGTGGCCGTCCATCTCCCAGAGCAGGATCGGCTTCCCGTCCGCGGCTGCCTGACGGCGTGCCTCCCAGAGGGATATCTGCCACGGGATGTCGGCGAAGACATCTTCACCCTGAGCAGGCCGCACCGAAGCGAGGACGGCAAGGAACTCTCGCTCCGACAAGACCGGGGGGCGCGACACGACCGGGACTTGTGGAGCGGCGGCCGGGACGGCCGGCCACCAGAAGTAAGCGGCCCCCACAGTTGCGGTCGCGGCTACCATTCCAGCTAACAAAAAGGATCGCCGACGCATGGAAGTTCTCCGAACGGACGATAGCATCTTAATCAGGCAGAGTGACGCTGGCCAGAGTTCGAGTTGGCGGGAATTCCTTCACCCGAGTGAGCTTCGCCGCGAATTGTCGCTTTTCCCGACAAAATAGCATTCGCACGATTGACAGCCCCGCGGGGTCCGCTTAGGATGCTCCAATCTAAGCTCTGATGCGGAGGCGGCGATGTCGAGTTCCCAACTCTGCGCCAGCTGCCTACAGCCAATCCCCGCGCATACGCCCAGCGGACGCTGCCCCTCGTGTGGGGCGCCCGTGAAGCCGTCGGGCGAAACGCCGAAGACCGAAGAGACACCCGCCACCCGCGAGCAAGATTTCGCCTTCGATCTCGCGTTCGACCCCCACCGCACCACTTCACTGCACCCCGGCACGCACCTGGGCAGCACCATTCGCCAGGAAAAACCGTATAAGCGATCCGCATCGCCGACGATGCCGACGATCCCGAACCATACCGACCTGGAATTGATCGGGCAGGGCGGCATGGGGGTGGTCTTCCGCGCGATCCAACGGCCGACGAACCGTGCGGTGGCCGTGAAGATCATGCTGAATTTCACAGCCGATGAGTCGATCAACGACCGCTTCCTGAATGAAATTCGCTCGCAGGCGCGGCTCAAGCATGCTGGCATCGTGCCCGTTTTCGAGGCTGGCCGGTGTACCCTCGGGCCGTACTTCACGATGGAACTCGTCCCCGGCCCGAACGCCGCACAGCGGTTTCGGGATGCCGGAATGGACGCGAAGGAAGCGGCCCGCGTGGTCGCGGCCACGGCCGACGCCGTTCATGCCGCCCACCAGGAAGGGATCATCCACCGCGACATCAAGCCGTCGAACATTTTGCTGGACCCTGACGGGCGGGTGCGTGTCACCGACTTCGGCCTGGCGAAGCACGTCGGTGGCGACGACCTGACGGTGTCGGGTGTCGTTCTCGGCACGCCGAGTTATATGTCGCCGGAGCAAGCCGACGCCGACCCGTCGAAGGTGACGAAACTCGCGGACGTGTACTGTTTGGGTAGCACGCTGTACCACTTGACAACGGGCCTTGCTCCCCATCGGCACACCACGGCGGAGGGTATTCTGAGGCAGAAAGCTCTCGACCCGACGCCACTGCCGAGCAAGCTCTGCCCGGCGATCTGCCCAGTGCTGGAAGCGATCATCGTGAAGTGCATGGCCCGTAAGCCAGCCGACCGCTATGAGACGGCCGCGTTAGTAGCACAAGACTTGCGTTCGTGGGACCG
>JBBQCQ010000732.1:0-2416 GCA_038318835.1 Gemmatales bacterium
TGGAGATGATCGCCAGCGAGAACTACACCAGCCCGGCGGTGATGGCCGCGCAGGGGACGTGCCTCACGAACAAGTACGCCGAGGGCTACCCCGGCAAGCGCTACTACGTCGGCTGCGAATTCGTGGACGACCTGCCGAAGAACATCGCCGCCGCCATCGCGCACGGGTGGACGGGCGTGTTGTACCAGTCGGGCGACCGCCTCGCGGACAAACTTCGCGCGGCCGGTTTAGACGTATGAGTGTGCCAGAGTGATCGAGTATGAGGGGGAAATCTGGGCTTTTCACTCTCCCCTCTCACGCCCTCGCACTCTTACACAGCGGACCCGCGATCTGCTATAACGACACGGAGCGACTTTCCCCCGAGATCGAGCATGAACCCACTCCAACACGCTGACCCCGAGATTTTCCACGCGATACAGGGGGAGCGGAACCGCCAGCGGTTCGGCCTGGAGATGATCGCCAGCGAGAACTACACCAGCCCGGCTGTCATGGCCGCCCAGGGCACGGTGCTGACGAACAAGTACGCCGAGGGCTACCCCGGCAAGCGGTACTACGGCGGCTGCGAGTACGTCGACGAAGCAGAGCGAATCGCCATCGACCGGGCGAAGAAGCTGTTTGGGGCCGCGCACGTGAACGTGCAACCCCACAGCGGCGCGCAGGCGAACATGGCCGTCTTCCTCGCCGCCCTCACGCCCGGCGACACGATCCTCGGCCTCGACCTCGCCCACGGCGGCCACCTAACGCACGGCATGAAGCTGAACTTCTCCGGCAAATACTTCAACGTCGTCAGCTACGGCGTCACGAAGGACACGCACCGCATCGACTACGACCACCTCGCCGCCCAGGCCCGCGAGCACAAGCCGAAGCTCATCATCGCCGGGGCGAGCGCGTATTCCCGCATCATCGACTTCGCCAAGTTCGGCGAGATCGCGAAGGAAACGGGCGCGATGCTCATGGTGGACATGGCCCACTTTGCCGGGCTAGTCGCGTCGAAGTTGCACCCGGACCCGGTCCCGCACGCGGACTTCGTCACCACGACCACGCACAAGACGCTCCGCGGCCCGCGGGGCGGCATGACCATGTGTACGGCCGCGTGGCAACAGAAGATCGACTCAGCCGTCTTCCCCGGCGTGCAGGGCGGGCCGCTGATGCACGTCATCGCTGCGAAGGCGGTCGCGTTCAGCGAAGCCCTCCGCCCGGCCTTCCGCGAGTATTCGCAGCAGGTCATCGACAACGCCAGTTGCCTGGCCGAAGAACTCATGCGGCACGACTTCAAGATCGTCTCCGGCGGCACCGACAACCACCTTATGATGATCGACGTGTTCAGCCGGTTCGGCATCGGCGGCAAGCAGGCCGAGGCGGCCCTCGATGTGGCCGGCATCACCGTCAACAAGAACATGATCCCCTACGACCCTCGCAAGCCGATGGACCCATCAGGCATCCGCATCGGTACACCGGCTCTCACCACCCGCGGCATGAAGGAGCCGGAGATGCGGCAGATCGCCCGCTGGATCACCGACGTCCTCGCGAAGCCGACCGACGACGACCTCATTTCCCGCGTGCGCGGCAGCGTGCGGGAGTTGTGCGAAGAATTCTCCGTGCCGACCGAGGCCGTGTAACCGTGGCTCCGGTCCTCGCAGCACTATGCATGGTCGGCGGGCTGCTGTTTGGCATCCTCACGTTCGCCGTGTTCATCTTCCAGATCGCCTGCAAGTGGTGCGGGGTCAGGCGGCCATCTTTTCTCGCCGCCTCTGGTATCGTTGTTGTTTCTTACATCGTCTCGGTGATCATCGAGTGGGTGTTCTACGCTGTCCTCCGAGAAATTTACCGCTCCGCGGGCTTCCCGCTCTGGGAGGTTACGGTCGTCGCCATCTTCCTGTGGGAACCCCTCCACATGCTTATCGCCACGATCTTGCACGTCGGACTGATGCGCGAAAAGTTCGGTAAAGCCATAGAAATCTGGTTCGTGCGCGAGTTGATTTTGCTTTCCATTATCCTGACCATCACCGGGATTCTCGTTGTCGGCTTCCTCGCGGCGAAAAACTGACCTCGTAACTTATCACTGACAACTCATTCCTCAAAGATTCCTAAATGAGCGGTGAGTTGTGAGGGACGAGCCGTGAGCTAAATCCGATGCCTCGCTACTTTGTCACGTGTGCTCGCGGCCTGGAGAAAATCCTGGCGGGCGAACTTGCGCACCTCAACGCCGCCGAGATCGAACCCGGCCGCGGCGGCGTGTACTGCGCCGGCGATCACGCCCTGTTGTACCGGATGAACCTCTGGCTGCGGACGGCCGTGCGGGTGTTGCAGCCGGTTCACGAAGCCGACGTGCGAAACTCCGACGAACTGTACGACGCCTGCCGGGCGGTGAAGTGGGACCAGTACCTGACTCCCGACCACACGCTGGCCGTCGACT
>JBBQCQ010000733.1:0-2415 GCA_038318835.1 Gemmatales bacterium
TAGATGCACAGCATCGTGGCGAGCAGTTGCAAAAGCAGCAGCACGTTCTGCCGTAGCCACTGCAGGAGGCGATTCACGTGCAGGTCTTCGATACTCTTCTGCCACAGGTACGTGGACGACACCGCGATCGGCTTCCGCCGCAGTCGCAGGAAGTAGAGCAAGATAAGGAGCGGCGGCACGCAGAACAGCACCATCGCCGCTGGCAATGCGAGCGCGACGCGGTGACTGACGCCGAGGTGCGACTCCAGCCAGCCGTTGACGGCGGGTTCGTACCCCATGAGGTCGGCCGCGAACACCACCACACCGGGCAGGGCGACGACGAGCAGCAACACAATGAGCAGCGGGAAGGCAGTACGCATCACTCGGCCGACGGCCGCGGCCGCACCGGCGGCAGACGCTTCAAAAGTTCCTGGATGTCGATGCCCGGCGGCGGCACGAACCCTTCCGGCAGCGGCGACCCATATACCTCACGACGAGAAATCATGAAGTGCAGGAGACTGTTGGCGGTGCGAGGGTGACGCTTAGCTTCGGCGGCTTCGGCGGCTTCGGCGGCTCCGGCTGCGCCCGTGTCTTCGATGATGTAGAGGCCGCCTGGACTGATAAAGTCACCCGGCAAGCTTTTGGGATCGACTGGAGGCAAGAACTCATTCATGGCTAACTCCCGAATCGAGAAAGGACATGGAAGCGGTAGCGGGTCAGCGGCTCGTCCCCGACATACAGACTGAATTGATCCGGTCCTTCATGCGGAAAGATCAAGTCGGTCACCGTGAGCAAGATCGGCACATCTTGCAATCGGTCGGAGAACTGCAACGTCCGCGGCCGACGATACACCACGTCACCCGTACTGAGACTCTCCAATTCTATCGTGAACTCGAATTCTCCAAAGCCGTTGGTCAGTGAAGTGAAAACACATATCGCTCGCGGCGGACTTGGGAACGAGTCTACGCGGACGATGGTGAAGCGGTTATGAACGAGACGTTTCGCGTCCAGACATCGACAACGGCCTGCCCGCAAACAACCAATCCCTAGACGAATGGTAACAAATCTTCGTCCCACTCGTTTATGGTTTCTTCAACCACTGGTCGGCGTAGGCCAGGTACGCTCGCCAATCGTCGGGGGTCATGGCGTGTTTGCCGGGGCGGAGGAAGTACCCGAGGCGGCTGTCGAGCAGCTTGTTTGGCGGCGGCATCGTCGTCGCTTCCAGACCCTTGACGCCGAGCAGTTCGTACACCGGCGTCGCCAGCTTGAGCATCTCGAATTGGCCGGCCGGGTTCGCCCACAGGTCCTCGGCCGCGTTCGTGTACAGCACCGGCCGCGGGGCACACAGGGCGGCGAGGCAGTGCTGATCGAACGGCAGTTTGTCGGTCGTGTCGTTGAACGCCTTGAAGCTCGTGCTGAACCAGTGCGGGAAGGCCGTGTTGATTCGCTTCACGCCCTCGGCCTTCGAGTCGTCGTGGCGACTCGGGCCGGTGCCGCCGCACCCCGCCTGGTGCGGAATGACCAGCGCGAACCGCTCGTCGAACGCCCCCGCGAGCAACGCCGTTTTGCCGAGTCGCGAGTGCCCGACCACGGCCAACCGCTTCGCGTCGATCTCCGGCAGCGTGCTCAGGTAGTCGGCACACCGACTGACGCCCCAGGCCCAACTCATGATCGTCGCCGTCGCGTCGTCGGGCACGTCGCCCTTCGGCTTCAGCATCAGCTTGCGGAAGCCTTCGTCCACGTTCGGCCGGTCGGGCTGCACGTCGCCGTTGTAGAACGTCGCCACGCCGTACCCGCGGCCGATGATGACTTCCAGCGGCCATACGTCGGTCGCCAACCCGCGGCCTTCCTTCGTCGCCTTGTTGTTCTTCACGCCAGGGTATTTGTCGTACATCCACGCGTCCGGGATGCGAATGTTCGGGTCGGTGCTGTACAGATGGTTGCCGCCGAAGTTCGGCCCGACGAACGTCGGCACCGGCCCGACCGGGGCGTTCGGCAGCGCGATCATCAGGTAGACTTGCAGCGCGTTCGGCTTGCCGAAGATGTCGATCTGAAGTTCCACCTCGCGAAGCGTGCCCTTGCCGCCGAACGCCTGCTTGTCTTCGTACTTGACGATGCCCGTCACCTTCCCCGATTCCGGCAGTCGGCCATACATGTACCGCTGGAACAGTTCCTTCAGTTCCGGCTTTCGTTCCTTCCGCCAGACCTCGGCGGTGGTAACTTTCTCGCCGGAGAACATCGTGAGCGGGTCGGGGAAGCCGGTGCGGACGGGCAGGTCAGCGGGCCGCGGGAATTCGGCGGCCGTGGCAGCGAGGGCCATGAGCAGGACTCCGACGAGGGAGGGTGCGAGATGTGTCATCGGCGGGAACCTCTGAAAAGGGGAGAGGGGAATAGGTATACTCGATCGGTGAAGTGTCGGGCACTCGCTCCGCGAGT
>JBBQCQ010000734.1:0-2409 GCA_038318835.1 Gemmatales bacterium
ACTGGCTGGCCGTCACCTGGTTGCCGCCAGTGTGCCGGAGGATCAGTTCCAGCACCGCCCGATCCGTCGCCCGGCCGACCTTCGCGTAAATGTCGTCCTCGCCACGCAACAACAGGTCGCTGGCCAGGGCCACGACGTCCAGGCGGTCCGTCGCCGCTGCCTCGGTTGCGGCTCCGCCGTGGAGCGACCGGGGCAGGTTGTCCGGCACAATGACCTCACCGACGGCTTGCACCACGGCGAACCGCACGGCACTCTGCAGCTCGCGGACGTTGCCCGGCCAGTCGTGCGATTCGAGCCTCCGCACAGCGTCCGGCGCGAAGGCTCGCACCGCCTTGCCGAGCTTGCGGCCCATCACCTTCAGGAAGTGGTCGAGCAAGTGGGGCAGGTCGTCCTTGCGGTCGCGTAGCGGCGGCAGCGGGATGGTGAAGCCGTTGAGGCGGTAGAGCAGGTCCCCGCGGAAGGTGCCGGCAGCGGCCATTGCATCCAGGTCGCGGTTCGTCGCGGCGATCACCCGCACGTCCACGGTGATGGTCTGCGATGACCCGATCCGCTCGAACCGCTGTTCTTGCAGCAAACGGAGCATCTTCGCCTGCGTGGCCGGGGCCATGTCGCCGACTTCGTCGAGGAAGATCGTGCCGCCGTCCGCCTGCTCGAACTTCCCCACCCGCTGGCGGTCGGCCCCGGTGAACGCCCCCTGCTCGTGGCCGAACAGTTCGCTCTCCAGCAGGTTCTCCGGGATGGCCGCGCAGTTGATGGCCAGGAACGGTTTGTCCGCGCGGCGGCTGTGCTGATAGATGGCCCGCGCGACGAGTTCCTTGCCGGTGCCGCTCTCGCCGGTGACGAGCACGTTCACATCCTGGGCGGTCACGCGGCCGATGGCCTTGAACACGTCCTGCATGACGGCCGAGCGACCGACGATGCAATCGGCCTTGGCGTCCGGTTCAGTCCCGTCCAGGTCGAACACGGCCGGCACGGTCTGCATTCGACGCAGGTCGAACGCGCGAGCGACAACGCCCTGAAGGTGGTGCAGATCGACGGGCTTCAGCAGGTAGTCGAACGCTCCGCGCTTCATCGCCTCGATGGCGGTTTCGGTGGTGCCGTGGGCGGTGATGATGACGACGGGCAGTCGCGGGTCGATCGTCCGCACGGCGTCGAATACATCCAGGCCGGACATGTCGGGCAACTTCACGTCCAGGATCATCGCGTCGGGCGGGTCGGACCGGACCCGGCGTAAGGCTTCCTTGCCCGTCTGCGACGTGACGATCTGGGTGTCGTCGCCGGCGAGGCCGAGTTCCAGGGTGTACAGCACGTTCGGCTCGTCATCGACCAGCAAAAGAGTGGGCATGGGTGTCTCAGGTGTGGGCGTGCGCCCGTGCCGGGATCGGGCCTTCGGGCACCGCCCTCGGGTTTTGCGCCATCGGCAGACGCAACAAGAACACCGCACCGCCGACGGGCGAATCCACGATCTTGATCTCGCCGCCGTGGCCCTCCACGATGCGGCGACAAATCGACAACCCCAGGCCCATGCCGGCGTCCTTGGTGCTCACGAACGGCTCGAACGCCTGATCGCGAACCTCGGCGGCAAGGCCCGGTCCTTCGTCCTCGACGCGGACTTCCAAGTGTGGCGGCGTGCCCGGCTGAACGCCGACGCGAGCACGCACCACGCCGCCGTTCGGCTGGGCGTCCAGTGCGTTGAAGAACAGGTTGTACAGCACCTGTTGCAGTTGGGTCGCGTCCACCTCGGCGACTACCGGCCGCAGCACTTCGACGATGACGGGCACGCCTTGCAACACCGCCCGGCCGCGAACGCGGTCGGCCACCTGTTCGACCAGCGGGCCGATCTCGACCGGCTTTTTGTCTGGCCGCGGCGGTCGAGCGAAGTCGAGGAACGAGCCGACGATCTGTTCCAGCCGGATGATCTCGTCTTCCAGCACTTGCACGTCCCGCGGCCGAAGGCGATCGCCGGTGCGGCCGTCGGCGAGGGCTTGAATCAGCAGCTTGATGGCCATGAGCGGGTTACGCACCTCGTGGGCAATGCCGGCGGCCATCTGCCCGGCCCAGGCGAGTTGCTCGGCCCGCAGGGCGTCCCGCTCGGTCTGCTTCAACCGCATGAGCACAGCCGTGGCGCTCTTGGCCACATCGTCGAGGGCGTCGGCCGAACGGCCGGCCCGGTGGGCCGTGTCCTCGGCCGTGCGGGCAGCTTCGTCGAGTTGGCGGGCGGTGGAACGGAGCCGCTGTTCGGTGTTCTGCATGGATCGTCGCAGGGTCGCCGACAGCACCCACCCGCCGAGCAAGCCGCCGAGTGCGCCACACAGGCCGAGGGCGGTTAGCCCGGTCGTGAGGCGGGCCGCAGCTCGCTGGTTCTCTTCGTTCGCATTCTTCAGCATTCCCTCATTCAGCCGCAGGTAT
>JBBQCQ010000735.1:0-2396 GCA_038318835.1 Gemmatales bacterium
GGTACTCGATCTTCATCGGCGAGGACTCGACGGTCTACGGGGTTATGGGCCTCGCGAGTCCGCTCTCCGAGGTGACGCCCTTCGTGCCGACCTACCTGAAGGCCGTGTTGATCCCGTTCGGCGACCGGGTGATCTACGACAGCTTGTTGCTGCCCTACAACGTGCATCTCGGGCCAGGTATCCGTTCCGACCTGGAACACCGCTACACCGACGCGAGGGAACGCGGGGCCATCGTGACCTCGCTGCCCCGAGCTACGGTCTCGGCTGATCCCGAAGTCGCCAAGTCGAGCAACGCGAAGGTGGTGTCGGCCTTCAGGGCACACCTGTTCGGCACCGGGCTGAGCGAGCGGGTGATCGGGCGGGACACCGCCGCGGTCGAGGAACTGGCCCGGCAGCTGCTCGACCGATCCCCGGCCGCCTCACTTCGGGAACTCGACGCCGACGCGATCCGCTGGTTCCTGTCGCACGGCGGGCACGACAAGACCGTCTTGACTGGCCTGAAACGATTCCTGCGGTTCCTTCGGGACACCGACCGTTTGGACTTTCAGCAGGCGACGAATGCCCTGGAACTGTTGGCCGGTCGTGGGTGACGGGTCCGCCGACGCCGGCCTCCGTTGTGGCGAAGAACGCGGCCACGTCGTCCGGGGTGACGCAGACGGTTCGGGCGTCCTCAGGCTCGTCACCGCACCGCAGGATGATGAACGTCTTGCCGCCACGCTGAGGCCCCGACGGCTCGCCTGGCGTCGGCGGTGTGATCGGTCTCGAGCGTCATCTCGGCCTCCACGTCAGTCGCCCAGCCGCTACGCATTTCGACCACGTCAGGAGAAGTGGCTGATCGTTAGCGAAGGCGGCCATCAGGACGGCCGGAAGCGTTGTCGGGGAAAGGGGTTGTCGGCTTCGACCCTTATTGGCAGACGGCGGCGACGTTGTACAAAACCGACATCGGCTTAACGACGACCGTTACGGGGTGGCGTCCGCGAGAGGCGTCGGGGGTGGACGTTCACCGACCCGCCGTCGTCCGCCGTCGGCACTCGCCGAATAACCTACCCGCAGCACAACCCGGTCGGTCCCGCCCCGCGAGGAGAGGGGGCACGGGGCGGCGGGCGGATTGTCATCAGGGTGCGACACATGGAGTTCATCACCGGCCTGTTCGACACGTCCGACTTCCCGGCCCGGTGGCGGTGCGGGCACTGGACCCCCGCCCACGGCTGGTTGCACATCCTGTCCGACGTGGGCGTGTGGGCCGCGTACTTCGCCATCCCCCTGGTCCTCGGCTACTTCGCCGCCCGCCGACGTGACCTGCCGTTCCGCCGGGTGTTCCTCCTGTTCGTGGCGTTCATCCTGCTGTGCGGCACCACGCACCTGATGGAGGCGGTCATCTTCTGGTGGCCGGCGTACCGGCTGGCCGGGGTGCTCAAGCTGCTCACCGCCGTCGTCTCTTGGGTGACGGTCCTCGCCTTGGTGCGGGTGGCCCCGGCGGTGCTGGCGATGCGGACCCCGGACGAGTTGGGGCGGGAGGTCGCGGCCCGCACGGACGCCGAGCGGCGGTTGACGGAGGCGAACGCCGAACTGGAGCGGCGGGTGGAGGAGCGGACGGCGGACCTGGGCCGGGCGGTGGCGGCCGTGGCCGAGCAGAAGGAGCGGCTGTGGACCACGCTCGCCAGCATCGGGGATGCCGTCATCTCGACGGACGCCGGCGGGAACGTCACCTACCTGAACCCCGTGGCCGAGTCGCTGACCGGGTGGACGAACTCCGATGCCGTGGACCGGCCGCTCGACGCCGTGTTCCGCATCGTGAACGAAACGACCCGCCAGCCGGTCGAGAACCCGGCGATTCGTGCGTTGAAGGAAGGTGCGATTGTCGGGCTGGCGAACCACACCGTCCTGATCTCCAAGGACGGCACCGAGCGGCCCATTGACGACAGTGCCGCCCCGATCCGGGCGGGCGGTGAAGCGGTCGCCGGGGCGGTGCTGGTGTTCCGGGACATCACGGAGCGAAAGCGGGAAGAGGTCGCCCAGGCCGAGCGGACCCGGCTGGTCGCCTTGCGGGCGGATGTCGCCACGACCCTCGCCTCGGACCAGACCCTCCCGACCGCCTTGCACCAGTGCTGCGAAGCCCTCGTCCGGCATCTGGACGTGGCCTTCGCCCGCATCTGGACGCTGGACGACGCGGACGCCGTACTGGAGTTGCGAGCCAGTGCGGGATTGTACACCCACCTGGACGGGCCGCACAGCCGGGTGCCGGTCGGCCAGTTCAAGATCGGGCGGATCGCCAGCCGCCGGCAGCCGCACCTGACCAACGCCGTCCCCGACGACCCCGAAGTGAGCGACCGGGCGTGGGCGGCGAGGGAGGGCATGGTCGCCTTCGCCGGCTACCCGCTGGCGGTCGAGGACCG
>JBBQCQ010000736.1:0-2396 GCA_038318835.1 Gemmatales bacterium
GGGGCCGTGCAGTACACCTACAGCACCCGGTCGCGGCCGATCAACTGCTTCGCCTTTTCGCGAATCGCTTCGTGCGGGGCCACGAACGCCGCAACGGTGATGACCCCCGCATCGTTCATCAGCTTCGCCACCTCGGCCGACCGTCGCAGGTTTTCGGAGCGGTCGTCGGCGGTGAACCCCAGGTCGCGGTTCAGCCCGTGCCGCATGTTCTGGCCGTACAGCACCATCACCGCCCGGCCCTCGTCCCACAGGCGGCGTTCCAGTGCATACGCGATCCGGCTCTTGCCACAGCCGGTCAGGCCGACCAGCAACACCGTCACCGGCACCTGATCGAATCGCTGTTCGCGCTCGGCCGGCGTAATCAGGCTCTCGCGTGCCTTGACTGTGGCGACCGCCTCCGCTTGCCGAGTGACGCCGGCCTCCAGGATCATCCCCGCTCCGACGGTGTTGTTCGTCAGCCGGTCGATCAGGATGAACGCCCCGGTCGCGGCATTCGTGCGGTACGGGTCGCACGCCAGCGGTTGCGTCAGGCTGAGTTGCACATTCCCGACCTCGTTCAGCCCGAGTCGGGCGATGGTCCGATGCTCCAAGGTGTTGACATCGACGCCGTAGCGGAAGGCCGCGACTTCCGCCGAGACTTGCCGCGTGGTCTGTTTCAGCGTGTACGCCTTGCCGGGCACGAGCGGTTGCTCGGCCATCCAGACCACCATCGCCTCGATCTGGCTGCTGACGTGCGGCGGATTGTCCGGCCGAACCAGCATGTCGCCACGGCTCACGTCCACCTCATCGGTCAGCGTCACCGTCACCGCCTGCGGCGCGAACGCTTCGTCGAGTTCACCGTCGTAGGTCACGATCGACTTCACCCGGCTGCGCTTGCCCGACGGCAGGGCCATGACCTCGTCGCCCTTGCGGATGATGCCGGACGCGATCGTGCCGGCGAAACCGCGGAAGTCGAGGTTGGGGCGGAGGACGTACTGCACCGGGAACCGCAGGTCGGTCAGGTTGCGGTCGCTGGCGATGTGGACCGTTTCCAGGCGGTCGAGCAACGCCGGGCCGGTGTACCACGGCATCGTGTCGCTCTTGGACGCGACGTTGTCGCCCTTCAACGCCGACATGGGGATGAAAGTAATGTCCGGCAGGCCGAGCTTCGCGACGAAGCCGGTGTAGTCGTCCTTGATCCGCTCGAAGACGTCTTGCGAGAAGCCGACGAGGTCCATCTTGTTGATGGCGACGACGACGTGGCGGATGCCGAGGAGCGAGACGATGTACGAGTGCCGGCGGGTCTGCGTCTGCACGCCGTGGCGGGCGTCGATGAGGATGATGGCGAGTTGGCACGTCGAGGCGCCGGTGGCCATGTTGCGGGTGTACTGCTCGTGGCCGGGCGTGTCGGCGATGATGAATTTGCGGCGGTCGGTGCTGAAGTAGCGGTACGCCACGTTGATGGTGATGCCCTGCTCCCGCTCGGCCTTCAGGCCGTCGGTGAGCAGTGCCAGGTCAATCTCGCCTGCCCCGGTGGTGCCGACCTTCTCGCTGTCCCGCTTCACGGCCGCAAGCTGATCCTCGTAGATCATCTTCGTGTCGTGCAAGAGGCGGCCGATTAGCGTACTCTTGCCGTCGTCCACACTGCCGCACGTGAGGAATCGCAGCAGTTCCTTCCGCTGATGGCGAGCGAGGTACGCGTGAATGTCTTCTAGCATAGTTGGCAGTTGTTAGTTGGTGGTTGATAGTTAAATCAGGTCGGGATGGAACGGATGAGGCCGTTGATGATTTTTGCCAGTTCGATGATGCGGTCGGAAAAGCGATCGCAGCATTCTTGAGGTATGTAACCGAGGCGAGTGGCAAGGACGAGTTGCGTCTCGACCTCTTGGAGTGAGCCGCGGGCCATGCAGAGGAAGCGAACGAAATCCTGCGACGGGCCGCGGCCCTGTCCTTCGGCAATGTTGCTAGGGATCGATACCGCCGCCCGCCGCACTTGGTTTGTTAACCCAAACCGTTCGCCGGTCGGGAACGCCGCCGTGGTTTGATAAATCTCGACGACTAACTCCATCGCCTTTTGCCACGCAATGAGGTCTTTGTAATTCTGAACGGCCATCATCCACCCTCGGACTACCAACTACGAACCACCAACTACCAACTATTCAGAAATACCCTTCCCGTTTCTTCTGCTCCATCGACCCGGACTCGTCGTGGTCGATCACCCGGCCTTGCCGCTCGGAGTTCTTCGCCAGGATCATCTCCTCGATGATCTCCGGCAGCGTCGTCGCGGTGCTTTCGACGGCCCCCGTGAGCGGGTAGCAGCCGAGCGTGCGGAACCGCACGCGCTTCATCATCGGCTGTTCGCCGGGCCGCAGTCGCATGCGGTCGTCGTCCACCATGATGAGCGTGCCGTCGCGTTC
>JBBQCQ010000737.1:0-2395 GCA_038318835.1 Gemmatales bacterium
TCGGCAGCAGGTCCGGGTTCTGCACCCAGTTCCGCGTATCGGCGAAGCCTTTCGGCGGGTCGAAGTTGAAGTCGGTCTTCCCCGGCCAGAAGACGGCGTACCCGGCCTTCTTGAGTTCGTCCGTGAACAGCGGCGGCGGCACGACGAGCTTCGACCGCATGTGGTGGCTGCCGAGCGTCGTGGGGTACTGTCCACTGATGAGGCCCGACCGCGTCGGGGCACACACCGGCGCGTGCGTGAAGCATCGCGTGAAGCGTGCCCCCTGCGACGCGAACTTGTCGAGGTTCGGCGTGATCGCGTCCGGGTCGCCGTAGCACCCGAGGCTGGGCGAGATGTCCTCGGTGACGATCCAGACGATGTTCGTGGGGGCCGCGTGCAGATGGGCGGCCATCGCGAGGACGAAGAGAGAGAGGAAGTATCGCACGGGAGAGGCCTCGTTTAGCGGCGACGTGGAGTCTTCGGAGCGGAGCGCGGCTAGCGTGTACCTGGGATCAGTCTCCTGATGCCGGCCGGTCCCGCGCTCCGCTCCGCAAAGCCTTCGCGTCGCGGCTAAACGGGGTTCGCTTTCCACTCCGCACTCCGCACTTCAATCTATGGTTTCTGCCCGCGGGCGGTCACCAACGCGGCCCGCCGCCATTCGTCGTCCAACTCCTTCACCGTCGCGTAGCCGTACTGCCGCTCCAAAGCCTTCTCGGTGCCGTAGCGCTGGGCGTCCAGCAGGAAGATGCGGAACGTCTTCTCATTCTTCTTGCGAACCAGGTGATCGACCAGCGACACACTCTCGACGTAGTACGCCGTCACCGACTCCGGCTTCGGTGGCCCCTTCAGGTCGAGGAACGCGGCCAGGCCGAAGAGTTCGCCATCGCGGTGGCACCGGGGCAACGTCCGCTGGCACCGCTCCGCTTCCGACGCGGTCGCCATCACGGCCATACCGATGGCGGCCCACTTTGGCACCTCGCGGTCCGGGAACAGGTCGGAGAGAATCACATACGTCAGTTCGCGGGCCAGCGTGTCAGCGTCGTCGGTTCGCAGGTCGATGCGGCGGTCGGTGACTTGCTTCGCGTCCAGCTTTACGAAGGCGTGCCCGGTCGCGTCGGCGGGCTGGCTCGTGGCGGTGGCGAACGCCTTGCCGTCGGCGTGCAGCACGATGTCGCACTTCGGCTGCCAGTTCTCGCTCGGCGGCGACGACCACTTCGCGAAGATCGCTCGCCGGCCTTCCTCCGCCTTCGCCAGCAGGGCCTTCGGCGAATCCGGCGACCCCTGGAACCGCACGCGGAAGTTGTCCGACTCCAGGGCCAGCCAACTGCTCGCGGTGATCGTCGGCTTGCCCGAAGGAACCGCCGTCGGGGCCGACGGCGTGCCGCCCACGTCGGCGATGAGCTTCCGCCCGGCCGCCTGCAACTCGGCCTGGGCCGGGGCCAGTTTCAGGGCCGCTTCGATCTCGCGGACGGCCTCCCGCGTGGCGACCGAGTCGCGGGCCGACTTGTTCCACCCGTCGGCGGCGAGCTTGACCCGGCAGTACGCCCACGCGGCCATCTGATCGGGCGACAGTTCGACCTTGCTGTTGAACGCCTTATCGAAGAACCGGGCCGCGTCGGCGAACTTCGCCGGCTGCGCGCGGGCCTGGTTGAACAGGTCGGTCGCCTGCTGAATGAAGGCGATGCCCTTCTCGACCGGCTTGGCCGGCGTTGGGGTCGCGACCGTGGGGGGCGGCACTTCCGCGATCGACGGCGGCGGGAGTTTCTCGGCCACGGCCGGCTTGGCATTGGTGCCAGACAGGATCGTGAGCTTCGATTCGAGTTCCGCAACGCGGGCGGTGTCCGGCGTGCGGGCCACCTTCTGCCGCTTCAGTTCCTGGCCGTAGGCTTGCCGCAGGAGCACGAGGAAGTCGGCATCGCCGCTGATGCTTGGCAGCACCGCCTCCAGCGACTTCACGGCGTCGGCCGGTTGGTTCGCGGTGAGGTACGTCTTCGCCTCGGCCATCGCCCGCTGAATGGCGAGCGACGTGTCGATCGGCGTCGGGTCGGCGGCGTGCGAAAACGAAGCGGCGAGCAGCACGCCGGCGAGCGGTCGGAAGAAGCGGGGCATGGTGGCATCCTTGCACGGCCGACGCGAATCCTTCGCGTGTCGGCAATCACGACCCGAATCTTTAGCCGAAATCAAAAATTCGGACAAGACGAGAACGGATCATGAGTTTCCACGACAGAGAAACCCGATTCACCGCAGAGGGCACGTGAGGGCAGGTGAGAAATACGGAAGAGAGTTCAAAGGGCATTTTTGAAAATCGTCTTCTCTGGTTTTTCCTCTCGTGCCCTCACGTGCCCTCTACGGTGAACCGGTTTTGGTTTTATCCGTGTTCATCCGTGTTCATCTGTGGCAATTTCCTCTTAGTATT
>JBBQCQ010000738.1:0-2388 GCA_038318835.1 Gemmatales bacterium
GAAGCCGCAACAGGTGGTCGATGCGGTGCTCTGGCTTCTCGATGTGGCCGTAGAGCATGGTCGCGTTCGACTTCCCGCCCATCTGGTGCCACTCGCGGTGAACCCGCAGCCACTGGTCGGCATCGGCCTTGTAGTCGCAAATCTTCGACCGCACGTCTTCGTGGAAGATCTCCGCCCCGCCGCCGGGCAGCGAACCGAGTCCGACACTCTTCATGTCCGCGAGCAGGTCCTTCGTCGATCGCTTCGTGAGCCGCTCGAACCAGTCCCACTCCACGGCCGTCCACGCTTTCAGGTGCAGTTCCGGGTAGTGGTCGTGGATATTCTGAATGATCCCCCGATACCACTCGTAGGGCAACTGATGGTGCAACCCGCCGACGATGTGCAGTTCGGTGGCCCCCTGTTCGTGAGCCTCGCGGGCACGCTGGAGGATTTGCGCGTCGGTCATCACGTAGCCGTTCGGCGACTTGAGATCGGCCCGGAAGGAGCAGAACTGGCAGCGGTAGACGCAGACGTTCGTCGGGTTCAGGTGCTGGTTGACGTTGTAATAGGTGACGTTGCCGTTGAGCTTCTCGCGGACGTAGTTGGCCAGTTCGCCAAGCGTGTGCAGGTCGGCGTGATTCTCCAGGAAGAGGCCGTCGTCGAAGGTGAGGCGTTCCCCGGCGTGGACTTTCTCGGCGATGGTGGCGATCATGGTCGTGGTTCCCGCAGTGCGATTCCGTCAGGATATGAACCGCGAGCGGAAACTAAATGCAACGCCGTTTAGCGGCGACGCGGGGTCTTAGGGGCGGCGGCCGGCGCGGCGCCCCCCCCCGAAGACTCCGCGTCGCCGCTAAACATTCAGGTGCTCGCCGGGTCGAAGTCCGGGATTTGCGTGAACGCGATCCGCGTGGGGGCGGTGTCCTTGCTGCCGCAGAGCGTGCCGAAGTGGATGCTGTTCTTGCCGAACTGGCGGTTGATCTTGTCCATCGTGTGCGAGACTTCCGTGAGATCGTGATCGACGCCGAACAGCGATGGCGTGGTCATCGCCGCCGGGGTCAGGTCGAACAGGACCATGCCCACCTGCCGCGGCTCGCCGCGGGGCCGGAGTTGCCAGAGTTGGTCGAAGGCGTGCAACAGCGTGAGCGTGTCTTGCGTCCGCAGCACCTTGCACGCGATGCCCCAGTCCTGGCCGTCTTCGTAACGCATCCGCACACCGAGGCTGCCGCACCAGTGATTCAGCGTGCGCAGGCGGGCCGCCGCCTTGTGGATGAGCTTCACCATCACGCCCCGTGCCCCGGTGTGGTTCCGCAACACCGGCGGCAGCACGTGCGAGTGCCCGACCGTCCGCCGCGTTGTCGGCTTCTCGAAGACTTCCTCCCCCTTCAGTTGGTAGAACCAGCGCTCGCCGTGAATCTTGCTGCCCCAGATCAGGCACATCGTCGGCAGCGACAGGCTGCAGAGTTGCTCGGTGCTGATGACCCCGAACCGGCGGAAGCGGGCTTCCATCCGCCGGGCGATGCCGCAGAAGGCCGTGACCTTCACCGGGTACAACCGCTGAGGCAGTTCGTGCTTCTCGATGATCGTCAGGCCGTCCGGCTTCTTCATGTTCGACGCGAGCTTGGCGAGCAAGTGGTTCGGGGCGATGCCGATGGAACACTTGACGAACTCGCCGACCGACTGCCGAATCTCGGCCTTGATCTGTCGCCCCAACCGCTCGGCCGTGACCGGGTGGCACTCGTTCTTGAGCAGCGTGCAGACCATCTCGTCGATGGACAGGATGCGGTCGATCGGCAGGCACTTCGCCACGGCTCGCACGATTTGATCGTGAACTTCCACATACCGATCGTGCCGGGCGAGGATCAGGCGGAGGCCTTTGCACAGTTGGACGGCTTCCCACACGGGCGTGCCGGTCTTCACGCCGTGCGCCTTCGCCTCGTAGCTAGCGGCGATACAGCAGGTGCCGCGAGCCATGACCGGCACCACGGCCACCGGCTTGCCCCGCAGCCGAGTGTCGTCTTGCTGCTCCACGGACGCGAAGTACGAGTTCATATCCACGAGCAGGCGGCGAAGAGTCACGGCGGCCTCGGATTAGTGTACGAATTGTCACTGACTCAAGGTGTACATGAACAAGTGTACAAGTGCAACTGGGAATCGCGAATTTCCGACTGAACTTCCGCCGCGCCGCCGGCCGATAACGAAGAGGTGCGCCCGTCCGTCCGCCGAACCTGCTGCCGCTTCGCACGGTTGATCGTGCTGTTGCTGTCGTGCGCGCCGACCGGGTGCGGCGGGAAGACCGAGAACCGCGAGGTCGCCACCGTTCGCGGCCGCGTGTTGTTTCAGGGCCGGCCGCTGGCGGGTGGGATGATCGTCTTCGCCCCGCATCCGGACCGCGGCGCGACGGGCAAAATC
>JBBQCQ010000739.1:0-2378 GCA_038318835.1 Gemmatales bacterium
AGCAGCAGTAGGCAAAGGCCGGCCGCGACGGGGCGAAGGAATGGTTGAAGCATGGGTCGGTTCCTCGGGAGGGGGAATCCGTGACATCTTATGCGGGCGGTGGCGTCTTTCCTCGGCGGCGATTACACTGGTTCGATCCGACACCGGAGTCCGCATGAACGCACCGCCCCCGATCGGCTTCCTCGGCCGCACCTTCGGCTGGTCCGGCTCGCGCCAGGAATGGCTGGCCGTCGGCGGTTTCCTCGCGTGGGTCGCCGCCGGCGTGGCCATCAGCCGCTACACGCACCGCCTGTCGGTCGGCGAAGCCATCCTCGCCTACGCCGTGTGGGGGCTGCTCCTCGGCGTGGCCGCCCGCGATGCCGTCCGCAACCTGTTCGGCCCCGTCTTCTTCTACGACATCGTCCGCGTCGGCCGCCAACGGCTCACGTTCTTCCTGCGACTCGTCTACGCCGTCGTCGTCGGCGGCACCCTGTTGATGATGTACTTCAGTTGGCTCGAAGGCCGGGTCAGTTACGACCGGGCCGGCAACTCCGTCGTCGGCACGAACGAACTGTCGCGGTTCGGGGCCGAGTTCTTCGAGACGTTCGTCGTCCTTCAGTTCGTGGTCGCCGTGCTGCTCACGCCGGTGTACGTGGCCGGCACGATCTGCCTGGAAAAAGAGCGGAAGACGCTCGAATTCCTGCTCGCCACCGACCTGCGGAACCGCGAAATCATCTTCGGCAAGCTCGCCTCGCGGGTCGTCAACCTGCTCATGTTCGTGCTCCTCGGCCTGCCGATCCTCGCGTTCATTCAACTGTTCGGCGGCGTGGACCCGGAACAGTTGCTCATGGCGATTGTCGCCACGGTCGTCACGGTCGTCGGCCTGGCGGCCCTGAGCATCTGGTACTCGACGATGCTCAAGAAGGCCCGCGACGCGATCATGCTGACGTACCTGACGTACATCGCCTACGGGTTCGCCACGCTGTTCGCGGCCGGGTACACGAACCTCGCCCCGTGGAAGGGGTGGTGGAACACGCCGGTGGACTTCGGCGTGGCGACCTTCGGCCTACACGACATCCTCTGGCGGTTGGCCGACGGCAACATCGTTTGGCAATTCATCGTGATGGACGGGGGCAATCGCCGCCGCGGCGGGTTCACGCTCACCGACGCCGACCAACTCGTGAGCTACGTCGTCTTCTGGGGCATCGCCTCGGCCCTGCTGCTCGGCCACGCGATCCTACGGCTGCGGGTGGTGGCGTTGCAACAAGCTTACGGCTCGCCCGGCGGCACGAAGAGCCGCAAGCGGAAGGTCGAAACGCTGGCCGGAACCGAGAAGGTGGTGGTTAACGAATCGACCCACAAGTATCCGCCGATCGGGAACAATCCCGTCTTCTGGAAGGAAGTGTTCGTGGACGCCGGCGGCCGCGGCGGGTGGGCGTGGCGGATCATTTCCGGGATCGTCGCCGCCCTACTCCTGGCCCCCCTCGGCATCATCATCTACACGACGCTGTTCGAGCCGCGCTTCGGGTTCGGCGGTCGGTCGTCGTGGTACTACTTCACCCGCGAAGTGAATGCCTGGCTGCGCGTCGTCACCGGCATTCTCACGGGGCTGCTGCTGCTTGCCGTGACCGTCCGCGGCGCCAGTGCGATCAGCAACGAGAAGGACAAGGACTCGTGGATTAGCCTGCTCGGCACACCGTTGTCGGCCGACGAAATCCTGTCCGGCAAGTGGTGGGGCTGCGTCCTCGGCGTGCGGCGGATTTATTTCCTGCTACTGGTCATCTGGTCGATCGGCCTGGCTACCGGTTCGGTGAATCCGCTCCTGGTATTCGTGACGGCCCCACTCGTGCTGCTGTACGTGGCGGCGTTCAGTTGGATCGGGCTGTACTTCTCGATGACTGCCCGCAACACGATGGTCGCCACCGTGCGGGCGTTCTTCGCCGCCCTGTTCTGCCTGGGCGGGTACTGGGCGCTCATCGGTGTGTGCTGTGTGCTGCCGCTGTCGTTCGTCGACGCCAACGGCCACGAGTTCGTGGCGGCCGGGCAAGTCCTGCTCGCCCTCGCCCCGCCGTTCCTGGCCGGGTGGATGCCGATGCTCCGCGACGACCGCAACGGCATGGGGCCGTTCGCTTACGAAGAAACCAACGGCATCGGCTGGCTGGCCCCGCTCTTCGCCATCGCCATCTGGATCGGCTTCACGCTGTTGCTGAGGGTCGCGTGTCGGGCGAAGTTCCGCCGAGTGACGAACCGCGAACCGGCCGAGAAGTCCGACAGCCTGATTCTGCGGCCGCCAGCCTCGCCAGAGAAGAAGGCGAACCCCTACGAGTGTGGGGCATTGCAAACGCAAGGGCGTGCTGGCACCTTGCGGTGCAGTCTCGCCGTTGATTAAGGAAGCAACC
>JBBQCQ010000740.1:0-2365 GCA_038318835.1 Gemmatales bacterium
CCCTTCAGCCAGTCCCAGCCCTTGCGATACTCCTTCGTCACGAACTTCGTCGCGGCCGGCGAATTCGCGAACGCCATCTTCTCAGCGTCCCACTGCAACTTCTGCCCGTCGCCGGCTCGCACGGCGATGTTTCCCAGCAAGATCGTCTCGGTGAGTTGCCCCGCGAAGTCGAAGTTCGACGACGCCAGCTCCGGCTTGCCGGCCTTGATCGCCTCCACCCACTCCTTCTTCTGGTGCAAGTCCGGGTCGCCATCCACGCCCATCGCGTGCTTCTCCGGGTGCTTCAGTTGGATCCCCTCGAAGTCCTTCGTCGGCGTCAGCCGGAACTCGGCCGCGTAGTCGCTGGGGCTGAACAGGATGCCTTTCTCGCCGACCAGGATCGACCCGCTGTCCACGACCTTCTCGCCCGGCTTCAGCACCTTCTCGAACAACTCCTGCGGCGGCAGCACCTTCTTGCCGTCCTTGCTCCCCTCGTACCAGTGCAGCGTGCACGCCCCCTGGTGGCCGCGGGACGGGAAGGTGTAGACCATGTGCGCCCACGCCGGGTACGTCTCGGCATTCACGGTGGCACTCTCGGCCCACACGGTCGTCGGAGCCTTGAGCTTCAGCGCGCGGAAGGCCATGTTGGCGGTGTGACAGGCCATGTCGCCGGTCGCCCCAGTGCCGAAGTCCCACCACGCCCGCCAATCGTGCGGGTGGTACACCGGCCGGTCCTTCCACTTGCCCGTCGTCAACTCGCTGAGAGCATACGGCCGCATCGGGGCCGGGCCGATCCATTCGTCCCAGTGAACGCCCGCCGGCACCGGGGCCGACAGCTTCGGCCGGGCGACGATGTCCGGCGACTGGCGCCAGAACTGGGCCGGGCGGTTCGTCCAGACGTGGGCTTCCGTCACTTGCCCGATCACGCCCATCTGGATCAATTCGACCGCCCGCCGCAGGCCGTTGAGGGCCGACCCCTGGTTGCCCATCTGGGTGCACACCTTCTTCTCGGCCGCGACCTCGCGCATGACGCGGGCCTCGAACGGCGTGTGCGTGAGCGGCTTCTGGGTGTAGACGTGCTTGCCGGCCCGCATGGCCAGCACCGACGCGAGGGCGTGCGAGTGGTCGGCCGTGCTGACCGTGCAGGCGTCGAACTCCTTGCCCATGTCGTCGAACAGCCGGCGGTAGTCGAAGTACTTCTTCGCGTGCGGGAACTTCTTGGCCTTCTCGGCGGTGCGGTTGTCGTCGATGTCGCAGAGGGCGACGACCTCCATGAACTGCGACGCCTGGTCAATGTCGCTGGACCCCTTGCCGCCGACGCCGATGCCGGCCACGCGAAGTCGGTCGTTCGCCCCGAACGCCTTCGACACCGAGAGGGCCGGGCCGGTGAACAGGTAGCCGAGGGTGCCGGCCGTGCCGAGTTGGAGCAACTGCCGACGGTGCAGACGACGAACCATGAGAGGCCTCCGGAAGAGTGAGGGCGGGAATGGGAATGATAACCGCAGAGGCAGCGCGAGTCACGCGAAAGCCGGCCGACCGTCGGGCTTGGCAGAATTGCATCGCAATCCTGCGGACACGGTTCTATCCCAAAAGGGTCCACCGTTCGCCCGCTTCGTTGTCACACCTCAGGGAAGATGACCATGACCGTGTTCCCCGTCCGCCTCCATCGGCCCGCGTGGTGCGGGTTGCTCCTCGCCGCGTTCGCGCTCGCGGCTCCGGCCGCGCGTGCCGACACCATCACCCGCGATGTGAACATCACGCTCGACGCCGCGGCCATCTCGTCCTACGACCTGGACGTGGACCAGAACGGCACGACCGATTTCACCTTCACGGCCGCCTTCGTGCCCGACCCGTTCCTGTCGGTCGGCTTCGACACGGTAGACTTTCCGTTCGCGAGCACGAACGGCGTGGTCATCGACTTCGCAACGGGCGACGGCTTTCCGACCGTGACCCGCCTGGGCTTGGGCGGCGTGGTGACGGCCACCGACACCTTCTCCTTCGGGTCGTTCGACCAGGGCAACCTGTTCTTCTTCACATCGTTCGACGCGCCGACCGGCAACTTCGAGGGCCAGACCGGCTACGTGGGCCTGCGATTCGTCGGCGCAGCCGGCACGCTCTACGGCTACGCCCAGGTGACGGTGAACGCCCTGGACGCGACCGACAACCCGCTCGGTCTGACGATCGGCACCGTCGCCTTCAACGACGTGCCGGACGCCAGCATAACGATCGCCCCCGCGGCCGTGGACGTGCCAGCCCCGGCCGGCGTGGTGCTGTTTGCGGTGGGCCTGTGCGGGGTAGGCTTCGTCCGCCGTCGCACGAAGGTGACGGTGTGAGGGTAATGTCTGTCATCGGACACGTCTTCGGCCCCGGATGGGGCCGCGGACTG
>JBBQCQ010000741.1:0-2360 GCA_038318835.1 Gemmatales bacterium
AAATACAACCCCTATAATTCCTTTTTTTTTTTTTTCCCTGCCCGTTGTTCCGGGGGCCTCCGTGGTGAAACGGCTTTTGTGCTACTTCTTCCGCTTGTTGGCCGCGGCGCGGGCGGAGGTATCCACGAAGAAATCCTTCCAGTCGGCGAACTGGTCGGCCGTGCCTTCCAGGTCGTATTCGCCGCTGACCAGGTCGCCGATGTAGGCTTGCAGTTTCCGCCCGCCGGCGGGCTTTGCATGGTGCGTGGCCAGTTCGCTCGCGAAGTTCAAGAGGTCGTACACCCGGCACGCCGTCGGCAGCGTGCGCTGACGCTTCGCGCTGAGCGCGTCCATGTTCGCGAGGCCGTAGATGCTCGTCAGGTCGCCAGCCATCTTGCCGAAGGCGTGCATCACGGGGGTGTCGCCGAGGGCCGCCCCGTCGGTGCCCTTCACGGGCATCCGGTTCGCGAGTTCGTGGTTCGACAACATGCCGGCCACCGTGCGGGCCAGCTTCGCCACTTCGTGGACCGACGCCCACGACTTCGTCGAAGACTCGAACCGCTGCCGTAGGGCGGCGAACCCTTCCTCGTTGTTGAACCCCTCCAGTGCTCGTTCGAGGCCGAAGCTCGCGTTCGCACCACCCCGGCCGAGGCTGATCTCGCTGCGGAACGCCGGCGTGATGGCGATGGCCCCGTTGCTGCAAATCTGACGGAGCATCGCCAGGTAGACCGCTGGTCGGCCGAAGCCGTCGATGGGGGTTTCGATCACGTACTGGGCCTCGAACCCGTCGCCGCTGATCGTGAACGGGCTGGCGTGGCGCGGCGTGTGGTAGCTGCGCACGATGCCGTCGTGGTAGCTGTGCTCCTTCGCGCGATAGCGGGTGAGCAGGTTCTCCAACTCGTCGTTGTGGATCACGCCGGCCTTCGGGTTCGACACGGCGAGCAGTGTCGGTGCGCTCCCATCCGGGCTGTTTTCCAGACAGTAGCGGACCTTGTCGTCCGGAGCCTTCGCGCTGATCCGCTGGAAGACTTCTTCGTGCGAGAAGTAGCGGAAGATGTTGTGCGTGAACCCGAACCGCATTTGCAGGCTGTTCCAGAACCGCTTGCCAGGCTTCACCGGGCGGTCCTTCAGTGTGAGCGTGTTCGTGAACTTTACGCTGTTGATGCGATCCGGGGCATCGTCCACCGCCGGCACTTGCAGGTCGCGCAGGCGGCAGGTGCCGTACTCGAAGTTGGCGGTCGTGGTCATGGAAAATCCTTCCTGGCGTTGGGTGGGGTGAATCGAAAACGGAACGCGGACGACGCGGGATTCAGAACGCCGGATCAAAACCGGATCGGAACAAGAATCGGATTTGGTCTTATCCGGCGTTCATCCGGCGTTCTAAATCCCGCGTCGTCCGCGTTCCGTTTTGTTTCTTTTTCAGGAACTCCGGCAGTTCCACCTGTGTCTTCGCGAGTGCCCGCATCGTATTCACGGACACTTGCTGGATACGCGGGTTCACTTGCAGCGAGCGCCAGTCGTTGTCCTGCCAGACGTATTGCAGCTCGGCCGACGCGGTGCGGAGGAACGGCCACCGCGTCTTCTGGCACTGCACGATGTTCTTCGTCGGCACGGTCGGGTGCTTTCGCAAAACACGGCCGCACATCTGCACCGTGATGCCCTTCTCGCTCGGCCGGCAGAACACCGTTTGTAGGCTGGGGCAGTCGAACCCTTCCGCCAGCACGATGCAGTTCACCAGCACGTCCACGGTGCCGGCCTCGAAGGCGTCGAGTTGCGCGTCTCGGTCGCCGGCGGCCGTCACGACTTCGACGCGCACGCCGCCTTTGCGGAGGAGTGCGGCGGCTCGTTCGCACTGCGGGATGGTGTGGAAATAGAAGACCGTTTTGCCCCAGCGGTCGCGGTCTCGCAGGTAGAACTCGGTGACACTTTCGGGCGTATACGCGGGGATGGTGAAGTGGCGGAACTTGGACAGGTAGCCGTCTTCGATCAGCGTGCGAATGCCGGCGTCGCGGATGCTGGTGTCGAAGCAGAGCTTGACCTTGTCGGCCCGGAACGGCGTGGCCGAAAGGCCGAGGATGAACCGCGGGCGGATGACGTTGTGCAGGTGGGCCATGCTGCCGGCCGCGTCGTGCTGAGCTTCGTCCACCACGAGCAAATCGAGGTTCGCGGGCGGGTTCTTCTCGAACATCGAGATGAACTCGGCGACGAGCGGAATGCCGCGTTCGGCCGCCTCCGCCTTCGCCTGGGCGAGCAGGTATCGCCGCATCGCCACCCAGCCGACGCGGATGCCGAGTTGCTTTTGAAGGCCGGCCGCGATGAGCAGGCCCATGACCGTCTTGCCGCTACCGGTGGGGCTTTCGACGAGGATGGACCGGAGTTGC
>JBBQCQ010000742.1:0-2345 GCA_038318835.1 Gemmatales bacterium
TCGCAGAACTGGCAGTCGGCCTTCCTGCCTGGCGTCTTCCAGGGCACATACCTCGACACGAAGCAGAGCGACCCGGAGAAGCTGATCGAGCACATCCGCAACAAGTTCGCCCTCGGCAACGGCCAGCGGAAGCAACTCGACCTGTTGCAGAAGCTGAACAAGATGCACCAGGACGCCCGCGATGCCGACCCGCAACTGGAGGCCCGCATTCAGTCGTTCGAGCTGGCCTACCGGATGCAAACCGAGGCCACCGACGCTTTCGACATCCGCAAGGAGACGAAGCAAACGATCGACGCCTACGGCAACACCGATCAGGGCCGATCGCTGCTCATCGCCCGCCGGTTGCTCGAACGTGGGGTGCGGTTCGTGCAGGTGTCGCACGCGCCGGTGCAGCCGTGGGACAGCCACGACGACCTGGAAGCCAGCCACCGCCGCCTCGCCGGGCAAGTGGACGGCGCGATTGCCGCGCTCATCGGCGACCTGAAGCGGACGGGGCTGTTCGACAGCACGCTCATCATCTGGGGCGGCGAGTTCGGCCGCACGCCGGTGGTGGAACTCGATCAACCGGGCAGCAACGCCGGCAAGGTCAACGGCCGCGACCACAACCACTACGGCTTCAGCGTGTGGCTGGCCGGCGGCGGCGTGAAGGGCGGGCAGGCGGTCGGCGCGACCGACGAGTTCGGCTTCAAGGCCGTCGAGAAGCCGGTCCACGTCCACGACCTGCACGCGACGATCCTGCACCTGCTCGGCTTCGACCACGAGAAGTTCACCTACCGCTACGCCGGCCGCGACTTCCGTCTCACCGACGTGCATGGGCGAGTGGTGAAGGACGTGCTGGCGTAATTCCATCCGTTGTAGGGCGGGTCGAATCTTCGAGACCCGCCAGGGCACAACCGGCGGGTCTCGGAGACTCGACCCGCCCTACGTTCGCTACAATTCGCGAGTACCTTCGTCCGACAACTCTTCCGAGACCACTCATGAAACCCACGATCCTCGTCGCCCTCGCGGCCTTTGCCGCGACCGCCCGTGCCGCCGATTCCCTGCCGCGGGCCACGCCAGAATCGCAGGGCGTATCTGCGGCGGCGGTTCGCGCGTTCGTCGAGGCGGCGGACAAAGACATCGTCGCCATGCACAGCTTCATGCTGGTGCGACACGGGCACGTGGTCGCGGAAGGCTGGTGGAAGCCGGAGGCGGCCGACAAGCCGCACGTCATGCACTCCTTGAGCAAGAGCTTCACCTCCACGGCCGTCGGCCTCGCCGTCGAGGCCGGCAAGTTGAGCCTCGACGACCCAGTGCTGAAGTTCTTCCCCGATCTGGCCCCGGCCAACCCGTCCGACAACCTCAAAGGGATGAAGGTCCGCGACCTGCTGACGATGACGTGCGGCCACGACGTGGAGCCGAAGTTCACGCCCGACGTGCCGTGGGTGAAGACCTTCCTCGCCCACCCCGTGCCGCACAAGCCGGGCACGCACTTCCGCTACAACTCGCCCGGCACTCACATGCTCTCGGCCATCATCACGAAGGTCACGGGGCAGACGGTGCTGGATTATCTCAAGCCGCAACTGTTCGAGCCGCTCGGCATCGCCACGCCGGAGTGGGACGCCAGCCCGCAGGGCAACACACTCGGCGGCTGGGGCTTGAAGGCCCGCACCGAAGACGTGGCGAAGTTCGGCCAACTCTACCTGCAAAAGGGGAAGTGGAACGGCAAGCAGCTCGTGCCGGCGAAGTGGGTCGAGGAAGCCACCGCGAAGCAGGTAGAAAACGATAAGGCTCCGAGTGCCACGAATAAGTCCGACTGGAGCCAGGGGTACGGCTATCAGTTCTGGCGGTGTACTCACGATGCCTACCGAGGCGACGGGGCGAACGGCCAGTTCTGCATCGTGCTGCCAGAGCAAGACGCCGTCCTCGCCATCACCGCCGACACCGGCAATATGCAGAAGGAAATCGACGTGGTATGGGCGAAACTCCTGCCCGCGTTCCAGGCGAAGCCGCTGCCCGAAGACAAGCACGAGCAGGCCAAGCTCACGCAGATGCTCACGGGACTGGTTGCGAAGGAACGACCGAAGGCGGCGACGCCGCCGAAGAAGTGATGGCCGCACTTTCGCCCACCGACATGGCCCTCGATCTCTTCCGGCACGCGGTCGCCGCGGCCGACCCAGAGGCGGCGATTCTCAACGCCTGCATGGCCCTGTACGACGAACTGTCGCCGGTGCTGAACGCTTCGCCGCAGATCATCGCCGTCGGGGCCGGCAAGGCTGGCGGGCGGATGGCCGCGGGCCTGGAAGCGGTGCTACAAGTCGAGCCGAAACTCGTCGGTGTGGTGAACGTGCCGGAGAGCACGCCGC
>JBBQCQ010000743.1:0-2338 GCA_038318835.1 Gemmatales bacterium
AGGGTCAGCCCCGTCAGCAACGTGCCGTAGAAGAAAAATCGCGCCGTCGGCTCCAGTGCTTCTCCGCCGAGTGTGAACCGCCAGACGACCGTCCACACGGTCATCAGGGTCCCAATCAGGATGAGTCCGATCGAGAGTTTCGGGCCGAAAGCGGGTTGTGTGAGCAGGGCCATGAGAGCACCAAACGCGGGAATGTGGGAGCCAACGACAGTGGTTGGCTGCTCCTGAGATGGCAACTGGCGTGCCGATCCCCCGACACGGATGCCGGGAAACCCGAACAGACGTCGGAATTATCCACAACCCCTTTTTCATCGTGACGTGTCGCTCAGAAAGGTGATTCGCCCTTCGACCTCCGGGTGCCGGTTCCGCGGGTCGAGCAACAACGCCGCCAATCCCGCCGCCTTCGCACCCTGGTAATCATTCTCATGGTCGTCGCCGACCAATAGCACCTCGCCCGGCGACAGCCCGACTCGGTGGAGCACGTCGGCGAAGAACGCCGGACTCGGTTTGCGGTGGCCGACCCGCGAGCTGATGACGACGTTCGGCCGCAAGCTCAGCAACTCGGGATGGCCCTCGATCACGGTTTCCAGTCGATGGTCGTAGTTCGACGCCAGCCCGAGAACTAACCCGCGATCACGGAGGGCCGCGAAGACGGCGGCCGCGGTCGGGTCTACGGCCCATGCCACTGGCTGTGCGTAGTGTTCGTACAGAGTGTGGAAACAGGCATCCGGGTCGGCGACGCCGACGAGTGTGTCGGCGACGATGCGCCGCCAGCGGGCCTCTTCGCGGGCCTCTGACGTGACCCAGTTCGCGGCCCGGTCGGCGACTTCTTCCGCCCGGAACGCGGCCAAGAAGCGGGTGCGAATCTCTGCGGCCGGCAGCGTGAGGCCGAACCGAGTCGCGACCTCGGCGTACATCTCGGGGGCCGACGGCGTTGGGTGAATGAGCGTGCCGACGGCGTCGAAGAATACGGCTCGGATTGTGGCGGAAGCGTGCATGAGAAACTGGCCGGCGCGGGTTAAATCTTGGCGAGCCGAGCACCGTCAGGGGCCGGGTGAGTATCGTTGCCACTCCCCCGGCCCCTGACGGTGCTCGGCTCGCCAAATCGCGTTACTTCGACACGCTCTTGAGGAGCTTCTCGACCTTCTCGCGGTGCTCGGCCGGGACGGCTTTCACGCCCCGATACTCCTTCTTGTCGTCGCCGTTCTGAACGACGATCACCACCGTGTCGGGTTCGCCGATCGTCCCCTTCAGCTCGTACTTCAAGTCGTCTTCCTGGGACTTGATGTCGAACTGATCGCCGTTCAGGCTCACGGACATCGACGACGAACTCACCTTCCTCACCTTCGCCTCCTTCGGCTCGGGCAGGGTCACATCTTTCAGCGTCTCTTTCTTGCCCTTACGAATGATGACCACGCCGAATGCCTCGTTCGCCTTCAGGCCGGCCACCACCTTCGACAGATCGTCGGCGGCGATGGGTTTGCCGGCGACTTCGAGGAGGATGTCGTTGGCCCTCAGGCCGGCCTTCGCGGCCGGGAATCGTTTTCGACGCGTAGCACGACCACACCTTTACCAGCCGGCAGATCGAATTGCTCGGCCACCACGCCGGGTACAGCCTCGATCATGACGCCGAGCCGGCCAGACGCGGGCACCTTCCGGGCGAGCAGACCCTCGGCCCCGAACGGCTTGAGCGGCTGGAACTGGAACATCGGCCCGCCCAGTTGCTTGGTCAGTTGATCCATGCTGGCCTGATAGGCCTTCATCGACTCCTTCAGAGCCTCGGTTGCCTTCGGGTCGTTCCCCAGGCCGGCCAGTTGCTTTTCGTACACCTTCATCATCTGCTCGATGCTGGCCCTCATCTGTTCGACGGCGGCCGGTTGTCCGAAGCCCTGCCCCTGCCACATCCGCATACCTTCGACTGGGCGGGGTTTCGCGACCTCCGCCGAGCGAAGTTCGCCGCTCTTCTTCGCCTCAGCGATCTTCTTGCGATATTCCGCGATGCTCTTGTCGAGTGCGGCCTTTGCCTCGGGTTGGTCCTTCACTTCCTCCGCGGCCTGCTTGAGCTTCTCGATGGCCTTCTCCAACTTCTGCGTCTCCTCGTCAGCCGCGACGGCGGTCGCTCGAACCCGCACCATCCCCCCGTCCGGGACGCCCACCAGACGCCCCTCGACACGCAGGTCGTCCGGTTGGAGCGCCGCGACTTGCCGCAGTTTCGCCACGAGTTTCTTCACCAATTCCAACTCGCCGTTCTTCGCCGCCTCAGCGATAGCCTGTTCCAGATCCGCCGCCACCTTGTCCACCTGGATGATCCGCACTTCCACTTCACGGACTTGGGCCG
>JBBQCQ010000744.1:0-2330 GCA_038318835.1 Gemmatales bacterium
GTCATGCTTTGTCCCCGCTGGCTCACCACCGCCACCCAGCCAATCGCCGTGGACGACGTGCTGGCGTATCTCCTGGCAGCGAAAGATTTGCCAACAGGCGAGAGTCACATCTTCGAGATCGGTGGCCCGGATGTCGTGACCTACACCGACCTGATCCGGGAGTACGCCCGGCAGAAGGGGCTGCGGCGCTGGTTGATCTTCGTGCCGGTCCTGACGCCGTACCTCTCCGGCCTCTGGCTGGCGCTCGTCACGCCCGCCGCCTACGAAGTCGGTCGGCACTTGATCGAGGGGCTGAAGAACCCCACGGTGGTCCGGGACAAGAGCGCCCTGGACGTGTTCCCGATCAGGCCGATGGGGATTCGAGAGGCGATCCAGAAGGCGTTCGCCTGCACGCAAGTCTGAACTCCCCGGCCGTGCCTCGTGGCGAACATCTTGCGGGTGCATCGTCACTCCAGTTCGGCCTTCAATTTCAGCACCGCCGCTTCCTTGGCCTTCGCCTCGACCTCCACGGTGAGAGCGCGGTTGCGCCAGTACTTCGGAAAATCCTTCACGTCGATGAAGTCGTGATGGCGTTCGGGCTTCGGGCCGTCCCAGCCTTCGACCGGGCTGGAAAGATGAAACATCGGCTCACGATTCCATGTCGCCAAAGCCTTTTGCGTGGCTTGTTCGACGCTCAGACCATCGGGGTTGCAGCGGTGGTGATGCACGTCGTAGACCAGTGGAATGCCGGTGGCCTCGCAGATCGGCAGTAGATCGGCTGGTGTGTAAGTCTTGTCGTCATTCTCGACCGTCAATCGGCTTCGGACTTTCGATGAAAGTCGGTCGAGGCTGCGGGTGAAATCTGCGAGTGCCTTCGCTTTGTCGCCGTAGGCACCGCCGCCGTGGATGTTGACGACATCAGCCCCGATCCATTCGGCAACCTCGGCTTGGTACTCCAGTTCTCGAATCGACGCCCCGATCACGTCGGGTCGCTGCGAGTTCAAGACCACGAATTGATCGGGATGAAAGCAGGTCCGCATGTCGTGGGTGCGGGCGAACCTCCCGCACGCCTGGAAGCGGCGGATGATCTCAGCGCCTTCGGGCAGATTATCGACCTCGTACCCGCACACCGGATGCGTCTTGAGGGGGAGAATTTGGCTGTTCACCCGGAAGCAGCCGATCCCGTTGTCGGCACAGAACCGAAGTGCGGCGAGCAGGGCGTCGGCGTTTTCCAGGCTGAGTCGGTTTAACTTCGCCAGGGCGTCGGGCCGTCTCATCTTGCCGATGGCGGTGGCCGTCGTGTTGGCGAACTTGATCGGCTGATCCCGGAAGGCGCAGCAGAGGCCGAGGCGGATCACGCGGTTCCCCAATTCATGGCCGTCATCGACAGTTGAAGTACCGTCGCCAGCGACACCCAGACGAAGTATGGCACTTGTGCCACGGCGACCCACTTATAGCGCCACCAGACGGCGACTATCATCCAGAGAATCGTCGCCCACACGACTACAATATCAGCCGCCGCCAGCGGCAAGTTCCGCATCCCGAATTGAATCGGTGTGAAGCTCAGGTTCGCCACGAGGTTGACGGCGAACGGCAGCGCCACCCGCCACGGAACCCTGTGCCGGAACGCCTGCACGAACACAAACCCGAAACTGACCAGGATGACTGGGTAGAGAATCTGCCAGATCAGACCGATTGTTGCCGGGGCGGGCGTCCAAGAGGGTTTGGCGAGCGAGTTGTACCATTCGATCCACGGCATCGGTCACGTTCCTTCTTCCGGCACGGCGACGAAACCTTCACCCGCCCTCACCATGATAGGCTCGGCCAAGTCCACCCAACCGCCTTCGCCCGCCGTCGCCGATGCGATGAGATTCAGCCGCCCGCCCGTCATGGGATCGAGCCGAAAGACGGAGACACGCCGACCGGCTTCGATTCCCTCCAGGTGAAAGCGGGGGATGATGCGGTCGTCGGCGAAGCGGAACGTGAAGTGCGACTCGTGGTGCAGCGGGATCATGTCGTTACCGTCGGGGTCCGTCAGAGGCGTTCCGGGTTGGCGACCGTGCGCTCGTTCCGCACGTCGCCGGTGTTCAGCGTCGTGGCTGGCTCGAATAGCAAGACGTGGACTTCTTCGGCGGCGACCGGGCGGTGTTCGACGCCACGGGGGACGATCAGGAACTCTCCTTCTTCGAGTGCAACGTGCCGGTCCCGGAACTCCATCGTGAACCGCCCCTTCACGACCAGGAACAGTTCGTCCTCGTGGTCGTGTTTGTGCCACACAAACTCACCCACGAACTTGACCAGCTTGACGTGCTGGCCGTTCAGTTCGCCCACCACCTTCGGACTCCAGTGGT
>JBBQCQ010000745.1:0-2328 GCA_038318835.1 Gemmatales bacterium
GCACGGCACTCTTGGCCGCGTAGCGGTCGAGGCCGTCGAGCACCGACGGGAAGACGCTCAGCGGCAGTGTGACCGCGAGGTTCGCCAGCATCAGCAGCATGAACGCGAGTACGTCGCCGTCGCCGCCGAGTTTCGCGTCCAGGCTCGGCGTCAGAATCGCGGCCAGCGGCCCGCCAACGGCGAACGCGATCAGTCCTGCCCCCGCGTACAATGTCAGACAGGCCGAGGCCATGCGGTTGAGCGGTTCCCGCTCGCCGACGGCGTGGTGCTTCGCGACGTACCGCACCAGGCACGCGGCCAGGCCCATGTCGAGCAGCGTGAAGTACGCCAGCACCGCCTCGACGACGCACCACACGTCGTACCGCGGCTTGCCGAGGGTGTCGATCAGGTAGGGCGTGAGGAAGAAGCTGACCGCCAGTGTGACCGCGAAGGCGAGCCAGTTCGAGCCGGCCGAGACGAGGAACGAGAATCGTGCTGCCACTGTGGCCTCCGTGCGAATGAGACCACACCGTACTCCCAACGAGCGGGCGGAGTCGAGGGCGAATCGGTGGATGGAAAGGCTGCCACGGCGTGGAACCTGCAAGTTCTAAAAACTTACTTGCAAGAGTTCCCCCGTTTAGTTATTTTGGAAAGTCTCCTAATTAAATTGCGATGCCTGTTTGTGCTCATCTTCTTTCCCGATGACTGGTCTTGCGACCGGCCGTCCTTTCGGAGTCGATTATGTCTACCCTCTCTCTCCCACAAAGTCGTCGGTCGCGTGGATTCACGCTGATCGAACTCCTTGTTGTGATCGCGATCATCGCGATCCTCATCGGCCTGCTGTTGCCGGCCGTGCAGAAGGTGCGCGAGGCCGCCGCCCGTGCGAAGTGTACGAACAACCTCAAGCAGCTCGCCCTCGGCGCGCACGGCTACCACGATGTGAACAACGGCCTGCCGCCGGCTCGCAAGTACGACCTGTGGGACTCGTTCACCTGGACGCAGTACGTCATGCCGTACATCGAACAGCAGAACGTCTACAACGGGTTCACCGCGCTGACCCTGAGCACCAACAACGACTATACCCAGAACGGCGGAGACAAAAGCCCGTCTGGCCCGTCGCAGCGGACGGCACGGGAAGCCATCATCACCACCTTCATGTGCCCGAGCGATACGACGAACTCCGGCAACGAGCTGACCTCCGACACCTGGGGCTTCTACCGCGGGAACTACCGCGGCTGTGCCGGCTCCGGCGACATGTACGGGGCACTTACTACCGGCAACGTGTACTCCGGCGTCGGAGCATTCGGCGTGAAGAATGGCCAGAGCGCGATCAACCGGAGCAACAGCGGCCCGACCCTCGTCGGAATTACCGACGGCACCTCCAACACCGTGATGATCTCGGAAGGCATCGTACCGACTGTGTCCGGGTGGGGTGGGCCGATCGGCTCCATTATTTACGGTAACATGGGCGGCGGCTTGTACACCAACAGCCTGGTCCCCAACAGCGCGGCCCAGGATCAGATCATCGGGCCATGCCCCGCGACCCAGGGGGACTCTTCCTACAAGGCTCCCTGCACCAGCATCGGCGGCAACAACGGCAGCGCCCCCAGCGCGGCAGGGGCTCAAGCTGCCGCTCGCAGCAAGCACACCGGCGGGGTGAACGCGGCCATGTGCGACGGCGGGGTGCGGTTCGTCCGCAATACCATCGACGCCGCCGCGTGGCAGGCGGCCGGCACGCGGGCGGGTAACGAAGTTGTGACGCTGGATAACTAACCCCCTGGAGGCTCTCAGAATGAACCGATTCCTCCTATACCTCGTGGTCACCGCCGGCCTGCTCGTTGCGGCCGGATGTGGGGGCGAAGACAACAAGACCAAAGTCAGCGGCAGCGTGACGTTCAACGGCAAGCCGGTGGACGATGGGTATATCGTCTTCCGGGCCGCCGACGGCAAGGGGGGCGAGGCCGGGGCACCGATTGCCGGCGGGAAGTACAACCTGTCGGCCTCACCGGGTCCGAAGATCGTGCTCGTCACTTCCGGCACGCACCCCGACGTGGCCCAACCGCTGACCAGCGAGGACGCCTCGAAGCTGAAGACCGACAAAACCAAGAAGCCCGTCGCTTTCATCGACCCGGCCTCGAAGGGCAACAACGCCAAGATCGACGTGAAGACCGGCGGCGATCAGTCGTTCGACTTCGCCCTCACGTCGGGCACCTGACGCCGGACCCGCGATAACCCCAACGGGCGGCCAACACGGCCGCCCGATTTCGTTTCCCGCAGTCACTATCTTTGAAGCCCACCGGATTCGCGACGATACCCGGCCGACGACGGGGGGCTCGAAGATTCGGCACC
>JBBQCQ010000746.1:0-2317 GCA_038318835.1 Gemmatales bacterium
CATCAACGCAAGGAGGGCGAGGGCGATGGCGGAACCGGACCGAATGAACAGTCGAACTCTGGCAAGTTTCGGGGCTGGGCTTGCTGCTTTGTCCGTGTTCGTGGCGTGGGGGTGCTACGAACTTCTCACAATGATGATGAACCCGGCACTGACTGGGGCAGCGTATTGGGGCGAGATTCGACGCCGACTGGACACGAATCGAGAGATTGCCGGGTTGTTGGTGTTGTCAGCAGTCGGCCAACTGGCGGGGGTTTTGACCGTCTTCCGGGCATGGATGCGAAAGTAACGGGCCGCACGTCCGCGGGTGTTCGGTCGTCGATGGTGTGCTCAGCAAGCAGTGACCGTTTAGTGGCGACGCGGAGTCCGCGGAGCGGAGCACGTTGCGGCCTCCACGCTCCGCTCCGCGGACTCCGCTAAACGGGAGTCGTTTCACGATCTCCGCATGTCCTACTTTCCGACCGCCACCCGCAGGTTCAGCAAATAGTCCGCGCCCTTCGGCGATTTGAGGTTTACGCGGTCCAGCACCTCGAAGGCGTCGGCTCGCACGGCCGGGTCGGCGGATCGCCAGGTGGTCACGCACGCGGTCCATTCCGGCTCGCGGCCTTCGGCCTCGTTCGCGGCCTGGAAATCGACGAGCAACACGCGAACGGCGGCGTCGCGGACTTGCTCGGCGCGGGCCAGCGGTACGATCACGATTGCCGTCAGCACCCAGCCGAGCAGGTACACGCCGAGCAACATGGCGGCTACCGGTGGCGTGGCGGGGCGTGTTGCGGCTTGGCCGTGGAGGTCGCGCATCACGGCGGCCAGGCGGGTCGGTTCGTAGTTTTCGCCGGCTAACGCCAGGGTGACGCCGAAGAGTTCCCGCAGCGTGTCGTTCGGCACGTCGGCCAGGTTCTCCGGCATCGTCGGGAAGTGACCGGCCAGCACCTTCCGCGATCGCGCCTGTCGGTGCGTCAGCGGCGTGGCCATCAACGTGAAGACGGCGATCAGGCCCAGCACGATCTTCGCGACGGCCGTGTCCACCCACACCGCGAGGGCCGCCAGCATCGCCACGGCGAACGCCCGGAAGATCGTACTCGCCCACGGCCGACGGCTGAGGAACAGCGAGTCCAGCACGCGCCCGCCGTCCAGCGGGACGATCGGCAGCAGATTGAAGGCGTTCAGCAGCACGAGCATTCGCACCAAGTCGAACAGCCACGACTCGACCGGGGGGCGGAATGCGAAGTAGAAGATCGCCCCGAGCATCAGCCCCGGCAGCGGGCCGGCGAGGTACGTCGCGGCCCGCTTCCAGACCGCCGCAGTTTCGTGCCGACCGGAGACGGCCGCCCCGAAGAACGGGATGAAGAACATCTTCACGTCGCGGTAGCCGAAGTACCGCATGGTCAGGAAGTGGCCGAGTTCGTGGAAGAACAGCACGCCGAGCAGCGAGCCGATCCACTGCAAACCCTCGGACGCGAACGACACGGCGAACAGGCCCGCCGTCGCGACGAACAACAGTCCGTTCCGCCGGCCGTCGTCGCTCGACGGGATGGGGAGTGGCTTCAGCAGTTCGGCCTTCGTCTGTTGGAACAGAATCTCGAATTCGATCTCGCCACGGAGTTCCGAGTCGAGTAGGGCCACCGGGCCGCGAACGGGACCGGTCACGTTCACACGCAGCGGCGTCGGGGTTGGGTCTTCGACCTCGTCCTCTTGCTCCTCTTCGGGTTCGTCCCACGGGATGTCGCTGTTGTCGTCGTCGGACAGGCCCGGCTCTTTGGGCGCGTTGGGGTCGTCGGCCCACGGGTCGAAGTTGGGGTCATCGGGGTCGAACGGGCGGTCGGGCGGCGGGGTCTTCACAACGTCTCTCGAAATCCGGCGCGGGGCGGGGTCGCACTCTTCAGTTTTAGCCGGTCCCTCCGTGCCCGTACAACATTTTGTGATTCTCCGCCCGCGTCACCGACCGTGGCCGTTGTTCGGCCGGCTGATATAGTGACGGTTCGCGTCCGGGGGCGATTCCCCCGAAACATACCATACCGGGGGGCCATCATGGCGAAGGGCAAAGAAGCGCGGCACATCATCAAACTGGTGAGCAGCGAGAGCAACCACTGTTACTTCACCGAGAAGAACAAGAACAACACGAAGGACCGCATCCAACTGAAGAAGTTCGATCCGACCCTCCGCAAGCACGTGATGTATAAGGAAGCCGGCAAGCTGTAGGCGGCATCGGAAGACTGTTCGGTCGCCGATTCACGCAGAAAACGCAGATCAATACCAAGACCAATTTCAAAAAGTGGATTTGGCTCGGTTCTGCGTGAATCGGCGGCCGAAATGCTTTTGC
>JBBQCQ010000747.1:0-2305 GCA_038318835.1 Gemmatales bacterium
GGACATCGGCGCGGCCGCCGCCGCCGCCCTTCAGTACGCCCACGAACAAGGGGTGTTGCACCGCGACGTGAAGCCCGGCAACCTGCTGCTAGACCATCACGGCACGATCTGGATGGCGGACTTCGGCCTGGCCAAGTTCGCTGAGTACGAGTCGCTCACGGCCACCGGCGACCTGCTCGGCACGATTCCGTACATGGCCCCCGAAGCTCTGCACGGCCACGCCGACGTTCGCACCGACGTGTATGGCCTCGGCATGACCCTGTACGAACTCGCGACCGGGATGATGCCGTTCGACGACTCGAACCCGGCCACCCTCATTCGCAGCATCGGCGAGAAAACGCCGCCAGCGCCGCGGACGCTGAATTCGCGCATCCCCCGCGACCTGGAAACGATCATCCTGAAGGCCATCGCCCGCGAACCGGCCCGCCGGTACGCCTCGGCGGAGGAACTGGAGGAAGACCGGGACGCCTTCCTGCACGACCGGCCGATCCGAGCGCGGCGGTCGTCGCTCGTGCAACGCGGCTCCCTGTGGGCGAAGCGGAACCCGATTCTCGCCACCCTCTCGGCGGTCACGGCCGGCGCGATCGTCTTCGCCATCGCCGTCGGCTGGATGAGCTACATCCGCACGCGGGCCGCACTGGCGAACGAGACGAAGATGCTGAACGAGGCGAACGAGGCGAACCAGAAACTGGCCGAGAACCTGAACCTCTCCTTCGCGGCGTTCGAGTCGGTGTTCGAGGCCGCCGGCGGCGACCCGTTCGGCCCCGGCCGACCGCCGTTCGCGAACCGTGGCGATCGTGGGGGGCCGGATCGCGGGCCGAACGGAGGTAGGGACAACCGCCCGCAGCGCGAGGGCGACGGGCAGCGCGGCCGGCCGTTCGAGGGCGGCGGGCCGATGTCCGGCGACCCGACGGCCATGCTCGAAGCCGTCCTGACCTTCTACGAGAAGTTCGCCGAGCAAAACGCGGCCAACCCGAAACTGACGGCCGACGTGACGCGGTCGCAGAAATTCCAGCTCGACGCGGCGCGGGCGTACCGCAAGGTCGGGCAGTTGAACTCGTTCTTGCAACGGACCGAGAAGGCCGAGGCCGCCCTGAAGCGGTCGCTGGCCATGCTCACCGATCTGGCCCGGCAGTATCCGGAGTCGCCGGAGGTGCTCCGCGAGACGGCGCTGACGGTCGGCTTCATGCCCGCGGTGAAGACCGGCGACCCGACCTTCGGGGAGAAGTATGACGTGCTACGACGGGCGGCCGAGCAAGCCGAAGGCGGGCCGCCGCTGCCCCCCGGCGTGTACTGGTTGCTCGCGAAGATGGCCGAGGCGACGGGCGATCACAATCTGGCGAAGCAAGCGAAGACCCGCACGCACGACTGGCAACCCCCGCCGACCTGGCCGTGGACCAACCGCCCGCCGGGTGAACCCGACCGCCGTCGGCCATAGTTATATAGCCGCCGGCTTGCCGGCGGTTCTCCGGTTTCATCAGGATCTCCCATGCCCGACCCGCTGTTCACGCCGGAAGTGCGGTTCATGCTCGAAGAGCAGGACGCCGACGGCCTCCGGGCTGTATGCGAAGACCTGCACCCGGCCACCATGGCCGGCGTCCTCGACGGCTTCCCGCCCGAACAAATCTGGGACGTCCTCGGGTACGCCGACGTCCGCAAACAGGCCGGCATCTTCGAGTACCTGCCGCACCACTTGCAGGAAGAAATGCTGACGATCGACCGCCCACAGGCGGCGGCCATTATTGGAAAGATGTCGCACGACGACCGCGTCGATCTCATGCGCCGCGTGCCGGCCGCCGCCCGCGAGAAGTTGCTGCGGGCCGTGGACGAGGCCGAGCGGAAGGACATCGCCACGCTCGTCGAGTACGGGTTCGACACCGTCGGCGCGATCATGACGACCGACTACGCCTGGCTGCCCCCGCACCTGAACGCACTCGAGGCGCTCGAACAACTGCGGCAGCAAGCCCCCGACCGCGAAACGATTTATTACATCTACGTCCTCGACGAACTCGTCCGCCGTGAGAACGGCAAGTGGTCGCGGAAACTGCTCGGCGCGATCTCGCTGCGGGATTTGATCTTCGCCCCGCGGGGCACGCTCATCCGCGACCTGATGAGCGACGAAGTGGTGTCGTTGAAGTACGACGACCCGGCCGAGAAAGCGGGGCAAATCCTCGCCCGGTACGACTTCATCGCCATCCCGGTGATCGACCCGGACGGAGCGATGCTGGGCATCGTCACGCACGACGACGTGATCGACGTGATCCAGGAAGAAGCGACCGAAGACCTCCAGCGGCAGGCCGGCGTC
>JBBQCQ010000748.1:0-2302 GCA_038318835.1 Gemmatales bacterium
TTGCGGGGCAAGATCGACTTCAAGGCTCGTACCGCCGACTATGTCGGCACGAACGTCGGCCGCGAGTTCGAGTATCGCAAGTACATCGCCGGGTCGAAGAGCACGACTGAGCGGGCCTTATGGATGTTCGACAGCATTCCGGCCAACCTTGCCTCGACCGACCGCGATCAGGTGCCGTGCGAGGTCACATTCGACATCTTCAAGCTGACGAAGGGCGAAGAAAACCGCGGCGTGGACATTAACATTCGCGTGACAACCTGGCAGTCCGGGCAACGGCCGCCGGAGGTGCGCGGCGGCGAAGGCGCGTGGGTGTGGACCGACGCCGAGAAAGAGAAGGCGTATAAGGAAGAGCGGGCCGCCCTCGACGAGAAGCTGCGGAAGAAGGAGATCGGCGGGCCGAACGCGCCGCCCTCGCTGGCCTTCGCCCGACCGGGCACCGAAACCTGGAAGCTCGTCGATCAACTCGCCGAGAAGTACGGCTTCTTCGAGATCGGCTCGACGGAAGTGTACGACTTCCACCCGGCCACGGTGTACCTGCCGCCGGGCCTGTTCCGCAGTGCCCGCACCGGCACGCCGCCGGCCGGCGAACCGCGGGTGACGGTGTATGTGAAGTGCCTCAGCCCCGGCCAGATGCTCGGCATGGCTCAGGGCGACCTGTACCTGATGGAAGGCGAGAAGACGTTCACCGAGAACTACTTCAAGAACGCCGTCGGCCTGTGGTGCCGGGCGGTGATCCTGGTCGGAATCGCGGTCACGCTCAGCACGTACCTCTCGGGTGTTATCAGCCTGCTGGCGTCGTTGTTCCTGTACATCAGCGCCTACTTCGCCGAACACCTGCGGGACGTGGCCACCGGCCAGAGCGTCGGCGGCGGGCCGTTCGAGTCGTTCAAGCGACTGCTGGACGCGAGCACGCCGACGACGCCGCTGGACGACACCGTGACGGCCCGCTCCTTGAGTTTCGGCGACCGCGGCTTCGCCTGGGTGTTCCGCCGGTTCGAGAACATCGTGCCGAACATCGACGCCTTCACGTGGACGAACTACCTGAAGGAAGGCTTCAACATCAACGCCAAGTACCTGGTGCTGACCCTGCTAATCCTGATCGGGTACCTGCTGCCGTGGGCGCTGCTGTCGTACTACCTGATCCGCAACCGCGAAGTGGCGGCGTAAAGGGCGAGCCGAGTTCTGTGAGGCGGCGATGGGTTGGGGCATGGATTACCGGCTGCCGTGGCGGACGCTCGACGCCGACCGCGTGCAAGCTGCGGCCGAAGCGGTGGCAGCGTCCATCCCCGGCGTGCAGTTGAAAACTGTCACAGGAGCCGCCGGCGTGACGTGTTACTTCGGCGTGCCGCTGCCGATCGCCCGGACGTTCGAAATGACGCCCAGCGACTTGGACCGGAAGGTTGCGGAGGTCGGGTCGCTCGGTGTGGCCGACCCGCCGTGGGTGGAAGTGAACTTCGTGGACGATGACGAGTGGCCGCCCGGGTCCGGGTCGTACTGCACATTCTCGTTCGACACGGCCGATTCTGGCAACGGGCTGTGTACCGGGGCCGCGATGGAGATCACCGCCCGCCTCGGCCGGCACTTCGGCGTGCCCGGCAAGGCGAGTTGGGAAGCCTACACCTAACAAACACCCCGCGAGTGCGGCGCGAATAGTTCGGAGGACGAGTTCTCATGGCCAACCCGTTTCAGCAGGCCGTCACGCGGCGGAAGTGGACGTACTTCCTGCTCATCATCGGGCTGTTCACGCTCAGCCTGTTCTGGCGGGGCAAACTGCCGGTGCCGCTCAGCAACGAGGCCCGCGCGACGTACCTGAACCAGGAACGCCGCGGCGGGGCCGACGAGGCCGAACGGCCCGAGGCCGCCCCGAACGTCTTCGCCAAGACCGCCGACTGGCTGTACAGCCGGACCATTGAGCAGCAGGCCAGCAGCGAGGCCCTCGAACTTCGCGAACTCGAACAGGGCGACCCCGAGGTCACCAGCACGGCCATGCGGTTGGGCACCCTCGGCAGCCGTGGGTTCGTTATCACCGCCCTATGGAAGGCGGCCATCGACAAGTTCAAGCGGAACGAGTGGCACGAGTTCGAGTTCCTCGTTCGCACCGTCACCAAGCTGCAACCGAACTTCACCACGCCCTGGATTTATCAGAGCTGGAACCTGTCGTACAACGTGTCGGTCGAGAACGACCGCCTCAACGACATGTACTTCTACATCACCCGTGGCATCGAATTGCTCGCCGAAGGGGAGCGCATGAACCGCAAGTCGCCCGACATGCGGTATCAGATCGGCTTCTATTACCAGAACA
>JBBQCQ010000749.1:0-2301 GCA_038318835.1 Gemmatales bacterium
GGCGAGAAGCCGACCGACGACCAACTCGCCGTGCTGCTTCCGGACGCGTGGGCGAAGCGTCAACAACCCCGTCTCATCGCCGCATAAGCCGATCCCGCACCAAACCCCGCCGAGCCCGACCGTCTTTGGCCGGGTGTGTACGTTCCTCTCCGTGTGGTTCGCCGCCGGCCCCGCCCGCTGGGAGGGGCGGCGGGCGGGGCCACTGTTCCTGTCGGGGGTGGCGGGCGGGGTGGTCCTGCTGTTCAAGTTCATGTTCCTGCCGTTGCTGCTGTCGTTCTGGGTCGTCGCCGCACTCGCCCGCCGGCAAGAGGGGTTGGGCAAAGCCGCCGCCCGCACCGCCGGCCCGGTCGTCCTGGGCGTGCTGACCGCCGTCCTGCCGGTGTTCGCGTACTTTGCGTATGAGGGCGTGCTGGGCACACTTTACGAGACGTTCATCATCTACCCCCCGCGGATCGTCAGCGAACTGCCGAGTACCGGGTTCGGCGTCCTGCTGAACGGCCTGCTATGGTTCGCCGGGCGGTACGCCCCGCTGCTGGCAATCGGATTGGTCGGAGCGTACCTGTCCCTGCACGAACGCCGGGATGGGGTGACGGTGGGCCTCGCCCTGTGGGTGGTCGTCGGATTCGCCGTCATCCTACTCCAGCGGCGGTCGTGATGGCCGTATCAGTACCTTCTGCTGTCGGTTCCGCTTGCCGTCCTGGCCGTCCGCGGGATCGACCTGGTGTGGGAACGCCTCCCGGCCCTCGGCCCGGAGGTCGCGTCCCGCAAGGGCCGGGTGGTCGTGTCCGCCTGCCTGAGCTTACTGTTCCTGCCTGCGGCGGCGTCTCTGGTTCAGAAGGTGGTGCCGCTGGCCCAGCACGGCTTCGCCTGGGGGCCGGATCGGCGGTTCGCCTACCAGTGCCGGACGGACGACAACTACCGCCGGGCGGCGACGGAAACCGCGTTCCTGGCGGAACCAGGGAGCCGGCCCGGCCCGATATACGTCTTCGGCAACCCCATCTACTACCGGCTGGCGGGCCGCGACCAGGCCATTGCCCTGCACGGATGGTCGCTCGAACTGTACCTACCCGAACAGTGGGTGCGGCTGCGGGAGCAACTGGCCGAAGCCCGCCCGCCGTACATCTTCGTCGCCACCGACACCCGCGACCTCATCCCCGCCCGGTCCCCCGAAACAACCCGCTTCTTGGAGCAGAACTACGAGGTCTTGCGGAAGAGCGACGAAGGCGTCTGGTATGTCCCGGTAGAGCCGTGACCGCACGGTGGGTCGGGGCCGGAGCGAGACGGCCGCCCGACGGGAAGAGTTGGTGGCCCGGATTCGGGCCGTCCCCGTCGAGGTGCGGGAGCGGTACGGCAGCCCCCGTCTCGCGGTCGAGTTGAACGCCCGCGGCGTCGCCTGCTGCGTCAACACGGTGGCGAAGGCGATGAAAGCCCACGGCCTCCGGGCGAAGAAGATGAAGCGGTTCGTCCGCACGACCGACTCGCATCATCGCTTGCCGGTGTCGTCGAATGTCCTCGACCGCGACTTCACGGCATCGAAGCCGAACGAGAAGTGGGTCATGGATTTGACCGACATCCCGACCCTCGAAGGCTGGCGCTTTCTCGCCCTCGTGGTGGACCTGTTTTCGCGACGGATCGTGGGGTGGGCGATGGCGGCGACGATGACGAGTCGGCTGGTGGTGGACGCTCTCGACCTGGCCGTGGGTCAACGAGGCGTTCCGCCCGGATTGATCGCACACTCGGACCACGGCAGCCAGTATACCAGCGAGCATTATCAAGCCGAGCTTCGCCGGCACGGGATGATCGGGAGCATGAGCGGCGTGGGCCCGTGCTGGGACAACGCCGTGATCGAGAGCACGTTCGGCCGACTCAAGCAGGAGTTGGTTCACGGCGAGCGTTACGCCACCCGAGACGAGGCGAAGGCCTCGATCTTTGAGTACGTCGAAGTGTTTTACAACCGCGTCCGTCGGCACTCGACCCTGGGGTATGTCTCCCCGGCGGAGTACGAGCGGACGCACAACCCGAAACTCCGCTAACTCCCTGTCCACTTTTCGTGGGGAAGATCATTGTGGCGGGCGATCTCTCACGAGGCCTCGTCGCCGGAAAGACTCCGGTACTTGACCAAAGTGATACCGTTGCCCTTCTCGTTGAACGTGACCTCATCCATGAAGGTCCGGATGAGGAGCAACCCCCGACCGCCGACGCGGCCGAGGTTCTCGGGGTCCGTGGGATCCGGCAGCCGGCCGGGGTCGAAGCCGGGCCCCTCATCCTGGATCGAGCAACTCGCTTCCGCACGTGTCATCT
>JBBQCQ010000750.1:0-2296 GCA_038318835.1 Gemmatales bacterium
GACGAGCGCACTGAAGTAGGTACCGTCCTCGGACATCTGCGGAGCGATCATCCGCCCGCCTTCGACGTACGCTTGCAGCAGCCCGGACACGGCCTGCGGCTCGCGGATTTGCAGGAACGCGCGGTGATCGACATAGTCGGCGTCGGCTTCCATGCCCTGCGCGCACTTCAAGACTTCCGCGAGGGCGGCCGTCTCCTCGGCTCGGTAGTCATCGACTTCGAGTTCGAGCGACTTGTTCAGCGCCTCGACGGCCTGCGGTTGCTCGCCGAGCCAGGCCCGCACGAGGCCGAGGTTGAACCAAGCGGCCGGGTCGTCGGGGATTTTCTTCGTCAGGTTCTCGTAGGCCGCCTTCGCATCGCTGAACTTCGTCGCGTTCGTGCCGGCTGGTAGCGATTGCGTCGCCGGCCGGAAGGCGTAAGCCTTGCGAGCCGCCTCGGGCAGCCGCGATTCCGAGCCGAACATGGTGTCGAACTGCTGGCGAATTTCCGGATCGTGGGGCAGGGCGTTCACGGCCCGCTCAAAAACCGCGCGACACGCCACCGGCCGATTGAGCATGAGTTCGATCCGCGCGATCATTTCGCACGTGTCGGCGATGGGGCCGGTCGCCTCGGGCGGGTAGGCTTCGAGTGCTTTACGGAAGAGGAGTAGCGAGCCGAGAACCTCTCCTTCGGCGTTCCGGAACATGGCCCGTGTGAAAAATGCCATCGCGAAGTCGGGTTGTATCGTCAGTGCCTTCTGCACGGCTTGTTCGGCTTCTTCCGTCTTTCCCTCCATGAACAGCACGTTGGCGTAGTGGCACCAAATCTGGGGCGAGGTGCTCTGCGAGCGAGTGAGTTCCTCCATCGTGCGGAGGGCCGCATCGTGTTGCCCCTGTTGCTGTTGCTGCATTGCGAGTTGAAGTTGATCCCAGTAATTGATGCAGCACCACTTGAACTTTTTCCCGCTGCCGCACGGGCACGGGTCGTAGGGATTCAGGGCCATTCGGTGAGTCTCGGGCTAGGTCCCGGAGCGTTTATCGCACGTTCCAGACGGGGGAGAAAATATCCCGTCAAGATATGGCTTTTGCCACCCGTGAAAACGCCGGTTGTCAGTTTGACAGGGGGAAAAGCTGACCTACTGTTTGGTGAGCCGAGAATCCCCACGATCCACAAAAAATTCGTGGCCGTCGGCCGTTCTCCAAACATTCGGCAACACAGCAATCACGGTAATCCCCATCAGGGCCAGGCCACCATGGTGACGAACGACTTAGGCGCGTGTGAATGGTTCGTGTGGGACCTGCGGCGCAGCGGCCTCATCGACCGCGGTCAACTCGACCAAATCGTCAGCGACTTCCTCAAGAAGAATCCCCGGGCGGAAGCCCCGGCTCTCGCCGAGTACATGGTCCAGCAGGGGAGCCTGACCGCCTTCCAGGCGGAACGCATCCTGAACGGCAAGACCCAGGGCTTGGTCCTCGGGCCATACATCTTGCAGGACGCCATCGGGCAGGGGAGCATGGGCCAGGTCTACAAGGCCACGTCCAAGAACGACACCACCGTCTACGCGGTGAAGGTGCTACCACGGCGGAGCATGTGGAACGTGCGGTTGGCCCGCCGTCAGGTCCGGTCGTTTGGCCAGTTCCAGCACACGGCCGTCCTGCCGTTCGTCGATGTCGGCACGGCCGGCGGGTTGCACTATCTCGTGTGGCCTCTCGCAGAAGGGCAGACGCTTGAAAGCGTCATCACTCAGAACGGCCGCCTGTCCGTTCAACAGGCCGCCACCCTGGGTATGCAAGTCGCGCAAGGGCTGGCCATCGCCCACCAGAATAACCTGTTCCACGGTCTCGTGAAGCCCTCGAACATCATGCTTGGCGGCGATGGCCAGGCACGCCTTCTCGACTTCGGCATCGGCTCCTTGTTGGTCGAGAACGAAGGGGAATCGCTGGTCGATACGATGTCCACGGCGAACACGCTGACCAGCGGCCTCGACTGTGCCGCCCCGGAAAGCATTCTCGAACCCACAAACCGCACGCCGGCCGGCGACCAGTACAGCCTCGGCTGTGTGCTCTACCACTGCCTGACCGGCCACCCGCCGTTCCCGGAGGGGAGCGCGGTCGAGAAGATGATGGCCCATCAGACGAAGGAACCGGACGCGATCAAGGACTTCAACCCGGATGTGCCGGACTCCGTAGTGGAAGTCGTCCGCCGACTGATGGCGAAGAAGCCCGAAGACCGCTACGCCGGCTTGGATGAAGTCGTCGAATCGCTGGAGCCATTCATCGGCGACTCGGCCCCGGAACAGGCCGAACCTGTTATGCCCA
>JBBQCQ010000751.1:0-2284 GCA_038318835.1 Gemmatales bacterium
AGATACTTTTCCGGGATGTCGGTCGTGAAGAACTTCCGGTGCGTCTTGTCGGTCAGGTCGCGCGTGACGAGTTGCATCCGGATCAGGTCGATGATCCCTTCGAGGGCTTCGTCCTGACCGGCCGGGATGGTGACGACCACGGGGTTGGCGTGCAGCTTCGTTTTCATCTGTTCGACGCACGCCCAGAAATCGGCGCCCATGCGGTCGAGTTTGTTGACGTAGGCCAATCGGGGGACTTTGTACTTGGTCGCCTGCCGCCACACGGTTTCGGATTGCACTTCGACGCCGCCCTTGGCGCAGAACACGCCGACCGCACCGTCGAGGACACGAAGCGACCGCTCGACCTCGGCCGTGAAGTCCACGTGGCCGGGGGTGTCGATGATGTTAATGGCGATGTCGTTGCCGGCGTGGTCCTGCCAGTCGATCGACACGGCCGCCGAGTTGATCGTGATGCCCTTTTGACGTTCGAGGGGGTCGAAGTCCGTGGTGGTATCCCCGTCGTCGACGTCGCCGACTTTGTGCTTGGTGCCGCTGTAGTACAGAATCCGCTCGGTTGTCGTCGTTTTGCCCGCGTCCACGTGAGCCATGATTCCGATATTGCGTACTTTGTCGAGCATCGTCATCGGCCGGCCCGATTTGGCCGGCTCCCTTACGAACGAGGAAACAAACACCCGCCGGGATCGCACGACCTCGGTCCGGGAAATGGGTGCGGGATTATTCGCACCGCGACTTCTGTGAGAAGCCATTATTCGTGACACCGGCCGAAAATCCAAGTTCACCGGCGCACGGGAAAAGAGACAGGTTAATCGTATCGGCACGCGAGCAATCGTCTACGCCCACCCCGATTCTCCCGTTGGGCACGCGGTTCGGACTACCCGATTAACTTCTGTTCGCGCAGGTAGTCGAGGATCATGGCCACGCCGTCTGACACGCTCTGAGTGGCAGCGTCGAAGGTCAGTTGCGGGTTCGCCGGGGCTTCGTACGGGTCGTCGATGCCGGTGAAGCCCATCCCCTTGCCACCAGCCACGGCCGCACGGGCTTGTTTGTAGAGGCCTTTCGGGTCGCGCTGTTCGCACATCTCGATGGGCGTGTTCACGAAGACTTCGACGAACGGGAGCGGGCCGCCCTGATTCTCGGCGTGAATCTTTCGCACGGCGTCGCGGTCCTTGCGGTACGGGCTGATGAAACTCGTCAGCGCGAATAGCCCGGCGTCGGCGAACAGTTTCGCGACCTCGCCGATGCGGCGGATGTTCTCCTCGCGGTCTTCGGCCGCGAACGTCAGGCCGAACCGCTTCGCGGTCGCTTCAGTCGCTCCGCGGGTGTCTATCAAGATTTTCGGCGCGGCGTTCAGGCCGAAGCGGATGTTGTCGCCGTCCAGGGTGTAGGCGGCGTGCCCGTACTGGATCATCGCGTGTTCGAGGGCCACGGCCAGCGTGCTCTTGCCGGACCCCGACAGGCCGGTGAACCAGATCGTCGCCCCGGTTTGCTTGAAAAGCTTCTTGCGCTCGTCGCGGGTGACGATTTTTTCCTGGTAGAAAACCTGGGTTGGCCTGGCGTCGGACATACGATCTCGAATCTTGGGTAAGATCGAGTTGAGATACAGAAACCGGCCGGTTGTGTCTGGCCGGTCAGCCGCCGACCTGGAACTCGACGGCCTTCCGCATGCGGCGGGGACCAGTCGAATCGGAGTCGCGGATTTCGAGAATCAGCGAGTACCGCCCCGCCTTCTCGGGCACCGGGAACTCGACTTTCAGGAAAAAGTCCCGCACCGGGCTGCGGGTGAAGTCGGCCCGCTTGAACGGCAGTTCCGGGACCATCTTCCCCTTGTCCACGTCGTATAGGTTCACGACCTGTCCGGCCGCGTCCTTGAGTTGGATGCTGCCTTCGAGCTTCGTGACGTATCCGGCCTCGCCGTTGGACTGCACGGCGGGTGGGTCGGACGCGCGATCGATCTCGGCATACAGCAGGCCGATGCCGCCAGGCAAGAACCGGTAGCCGGTCGGCAGCGGGTCATAGACGCCATACTGCACGACCTTGTAGACGAAGGCCGTGGTTTTGATTTCGAGGGGGGCGGTCTTATTCACGAGTTCGCCGACTGCGTCCAACTGTCGGGCGAGATCGGCTACGCCCTTCGGGTCGCGGCCGGTCAGGTCGGTCGTGCGGGCCGCGTCGAGTAGCGGTAGCAAAAGTAGCAACAGTTCCTGGTTCGGCTTCTCATAGCTGCCGAGGTGGTTGACGGCTGCCCCGTACTGATTGTCGAGGTGTGCCCGCAACGCCGACACAA
>JBBQCQ010000752.1:0-2281 GCA_038318835.1 Gemmatales bacterium
GGAACCGCACATCGACGCGGCGACCATGGAAATCCACAGCCAGAAGCACCATAAGGCTTACGTGGATAACCTCAACAAAGCCCTGGAGAGCCACCCCGATCTGCAGAAGCTGGACATCGTCACGCTGCTCAAGGGCGCGAAGAACCTGCCGGACACGGTCCGGCAGCCGGTCATCAACAACGGCGGCGGGCACGCCAACCACTCGCTGTTCTGGGAGATCATGACCCCGAACGGCGGCGGCGAGCCGACGGGCGAAATCGGCGATGCCATCAAGGCGGCGTTCGGCGACTTCGCCGCGTTCAAGACGACCGTGAAGACGAACGCGACCGGCCAGTTCGGCAGTGGCTGGAGCTGGCTGGTGTACAACCCGACCGCGAGCAAAATCGAGGCGGTGAAGAAGCCGAACCAGGACAGCCCGCTGATGGACGGCCACGTGCCGCTGCTCGGCATCGACGTATGGGAACACGCCTACTACCTGAAGTACCAGAACAAGCGGCCCGACTACATCGACGCCTGGTGGAACACGGTCAACTGGAAGAAAGTGAACGAACTCTACGCCGCCGCGAAGGCCGGGAAGTAAGGGAGAGTAAAAACGGCACGCGGATGACGCGGACCTGCGGACGCGGATGAAAACCGGATAAAACAAAAAATTGGATTTGTTGTATCCGCGTTTTCCGCGTCTTCAAATCCTGCGTTCTCCGCGTGCCGTTTTGAAGGTTTTCGTCTTGCACCCCTGGGACGACCCGCTATGCTCGCGGGCGATTCCGGGGGTGTTCTCATGCGCCGCACGCTGATTGCTCTGGCCGTCCTTCCGCTGTTCGCGGCCGTCGGCTGCCATCACGATAAATACAACCTGTCGGCCAAGTTCGAGGAAGACTACGTCCTGCCACCGGACGAGGCTCGCTTCAACAACGCGCCCGAGGCCGGGTACAAACGGCCGCCCAAGAAGAAGACCGACGACATCCGCAATAGCCCCGGCCTTGGGTCCAACGGCGGCTCGGCTGCGGGTTCGGGCGGGTCGGGTGGGGGCGGCGGGTTCAACAATAACGGCGTGCCCCGCTGATCCGAACTTGAGCCTTTCTCTTCCGAGCGTGGGCGAAAATCGTTCGCCTACGCATTCCCATCGCTTCGGATTCTCCCGCCTGCGCCATCGACTCGCGAAGCTGTTGCGCCCGGCGCGGACGTGCCGGCGGCGCAAGTCGTGCGAGTTCGACGGGTGCACCCCGCCACGCCGATTGACCGGCGGCCCCACCGTCCCAACCACCCCAACCCGACGGGAATCGTCGGCAAGCCGATGCGAGTGCGGTCGATCCGTATGTGCAGGATCGGACTCTCGCATCTGTTGTCGGAGGTATTCCCCATGAAGCGGACCGCCGCGGCTCTCGCCCTTCTCGCTGCTATCTCGGATGTCGCCCCGGTGCGGGCGGAGTTTCCGAAGTTTGAGATTCCCCGTCTGGGCATATTCCGCAAGAAAAAGGAAGACCCGCCGGCCCCGCCGCCCGCGAAAGCGCAGCCGGCCGAGACGCCGAAAGCTGGGAGCTCGACTGTGGACGTGCTGAAGGCCGACCTGGACGAGAAGCGCCGAGTGGCAGCGGCCGAGGCTCTGCGAAACATCGACCCGCGGACGAATTCGGACGTCATGCCGGCACTGATGGCGTCGATCCAGCAAGACCCGTCGGCGGCCGTGCGAGCGGCCGCGGCCGAGACGGTCGGGAAACTGAAGCCGGTGTCCACCGAAGCCGGGGCATCGCTGGAAATGGTCGTCGTGTCCGATCCGTCCGAGGCGGTGCGGAAGGCAGCCCAGCAAGCTCTGTGGCAGTACCATCTGAACGGCTACCGCTCGGCGGCGGCGAATATGGCGACACCGCAGACGGCCGAACCGCCGCTGGCGAAGCCGAAGTCACTGGCCCCACGGTCGGCGGTGCCCGTGGTGCTGACAAGCCAGACGCCGGCCATCACGGTCGTGGCTCCGCCGCCGGTCGCGCGGCCGATCACGACGGGCATCGGCAAGGGCGCGATCTACCCGCAGACGATCGAGCCGCCGCTGGCGAAGCCGAAGACGCCCGTGTCGGTGGTGAAGCCGGTAATGCCGAAGGTGGAGGTGACGCCGCCGGTCCCGTCGATTGAGGTTCCGCTGCTGCCGACGATTCCGGTGCCAGTGGTGGAAGAGAAGATGGCGGACCCCGTCGTTCCTCTGCCGACCGGCGTGCCCGTGCCGCCACCGTCGAGCATTCCGACCATCCCGCCGCCGGGGAGCTAAGAGAGTTCAAAGTCTTGTAGG
>JBBQCQ010000753.1:0-2265 GCA_038318835.1 Gemmatales bacterium
GGGCAGCCGATTCGTCGAGCGGATCCTGACCGTCGTCGCCACCTGTCGCCAACAGGGACGCGGCGTCCTCGACTTCCTCATTCAAGCACTCAGTGGCACCCACAAGCCGTCACTCCTCACGAATGGGGCGTGAACGGTTACTCTTAATTTCTCATCACCGTGTTTCCAGCGGCACCCATTGCAGCACGTCGAAGCGGCTGTGTGGGGAAGTCTCGACACCGGCGGCCGCCTCGGAGTAGGCGTCCCAGCAAGGCTCGATCAGCTTCATCAGGTCGGCGGGTCGGAGGTGGCCCTGCTCGCGGCAGAAGAGGAGGTCGGTGCCCTGGCCCTGCACGCTCACGATCACGGCCTTCGGGGAGACCTTCTTCACCTCGCGGGCGAAGGTGGCACCCGGCGGCGTGGCCGGCACCAGCACGTAGGTCTTCTCCTCCTCGGCAGGGCCGGGGACTTGCGGGCCGGCGAGCTTCAGGTAGTGGGCGATCCGCTGCGAGAGCGGACCCTTCAACGACTCCTGACTCGACAGTTCCACCTGCGTCACGTCCTGCGAGGGCACGATATACGCCAGGAAGGCGGCCGTCTGCTCGATCATCGGCACGCACAGACCGCGGTATAAATCCGAGTTCATGCGGCATAAATCGACCAGCCCGCCGCGCGGTTCGATCACCAGCTTGTCCAGGATGTCGTACAGCCGCATAATCTCGTCGCCGGGCACCTCGCGGAGCATGTCGGCGGCCGCGTGGTCGAGTTGGTCGTCGCCGTTGGGCAGCACCACCCGCATCGTGTTCGTCAGCGAAAGCGTCGCCTGCACCGACTCGTCAGTCGCGTCGTGGGCGGTCGTCAGGCCGGGCAGGCCAAAGCGACTGCCGGGGGTCGGCAGCGCCGGGGCGTCGGCCTGGGAGAGCATCGCGTCGAGTTGGTCGCGGGCGATCTGCACGTTCCGCCAGCGGTCGTCGAGCTTGCCGGCCAGCTTGCGGTAGAAGCGGGCCGTGGCGTGCGTCAGGTCTTCGATCACCCGCAGGTCGAAGAACTGCTTCAATGCGTCGAGGAAGTGCCGCAGGTGGCGGGCGGGGCCGCCGAAGAGCTTGAACCCGCCGCCGCTGGTCTGGCAAGTTTCGTAGGCGGCCTTCACCGCGTTCAAGGCCTTCTCGCGGCGATCGACCATCGCCAAGCCCTGCTGCTCGGCCACGATGGCCGCCGAGTTCATCGCGCCGATCACTCGCTCGTAGGTCGTCGCCAGAGCGGACAATCGCGGGCCGTGAAGCTCGCCGAGCGGGCGGATGAGTTCGACCAGTTCGTTCTCCCACGCGCGGCGGGCGTTGCGAATGCCGCTGTCGAGCATCCGGCTGAGGCGACCACGGCGGTACGGGCTGTCGGTGTCACTTGTCGGCTCTAGGCCGATCAGTTCGCGGGCTTGCTCCCACGCGGCTGCCGACCAGATCACGCTGTCGTTCTGCTTCGCCACCGGATCGACCTGCTCGGCCAGGCTCACCAGCCACGTCGTGACGATGTCAGTCGGCGACCCGGTCTGGCCGTTGCGCGATTCCTGCACGATGAACTTCTGGATGTCGGCCGGCATCAGCCGCGGATCGTGGAAGATGTCGTCGAGGAGTCTCTGGGCCGGCACTGGCAGGCGGTCGCGGTGGTGGGTCGACCAGTTCTTGAGAAGCGTCGTACACAACTGTCGGGCGGCCGACCGCAGCAGAAGGCCGCGCGGGTACCAGACGCCGAACGTGCCGAACCCGCGGAACGGCGTGCGGCCGTGGGCCGGCTTGCGGCTGCGAATGTCTTCCAACCCCGAGCCAAGGGGCGTGGTCAGTTCGTGCGTGATGTACCCGGCCAGGTGGGTGACACAATCGCGGACGTTCTCGGAGGTGCGCTGGGCCATGGGCAGCAGGTACGTGGCCGTGAAGGGCAGGCCGCGGGCTTCGAGCCTCGGCCCGCCGTCGCCGCTGTACTGGGCCGAGAACTGCACGTCGGGGTCGGCGTAGTGGTTCAGTTCCATCAGTGTAGCGTAAACGTTGGCGAGTTCGGCCGGCGGCGAGCACGGGTCTTCCGGCGCGCCGCAGAACACGAACGCCGTCACCGGGGCGTCGGCCATGTTGAACTTCGCCAACGCCCGGCGGACGGTGTGGCCGAGGTCGAGCAGGAAGCCGCTGCCGCCGCCGGTCGCGCTCGCGAAGATGTAGACGGTCGGCTTCTTCTCGCGTGGCAGCAGGCCCGTCTGGTCGGCAGATTGCTTCACCGCTTCTGGGTGGATGGCCGTTT
>JBBQCQ010000754.1:0-2262 GCA_038318835.1 Gemmatales bacterium
ACCGCGCCCTTGCTCTCGACGGCGATGCCTTTCGCGAGCAGGTCCGCGACCACCTCAGTGAGCATAGGGTTGTAGAAACTCTCGCCGAGGGCGTGATCGATCGTCACGTTGAGGCGGTCATAGATCGGCCGCAGCATCTCCAGACAGGCCGGCATGAAGGTCTGCCACAGGCCGACGTTTTCCGCGTCGCCGGCGTGCAGTTTTGCCGTCTCGGCCCGGCACGCCTCCATCACATCACCGCCGCCCTCGTCCTCGTCGCCCGTGAGTTTCGCCAAGTTGCGAACGTGGATGTAGAGCCGTGCGAGTTCCTTCACCGGATCGGCCTGAAAGGCCGTGTCGTCACGGTGGTGCTTGTAGCCATAAATGAGAATGCCGAACTGCGTGCCCCAGTCGCCGAGGTGGTTGTCGCCGATGACGGTGTGACCGCAGAACCGCAGGATGCGAACGAGGGCGTCGCCGATGATCGTGCTGCGGAGGTGGCCCACGTGTAACGGCTTCGCGACGTTCGGGCCGCTGTAATCGATCACGAACGTACGCGGCGTCGCAACCGGGGCGACGCCAAGGCGATCGTCCTTCGCCATCTGCTGAACGCGGTCCGCGAGGTACATCGATTTCAGCTTGAGGTTGATGAAGCCCGGCCCGGCGACCGTCGCCGATTCGAGCCAGTCTGTCGGAGGCAACTTCGCGACAATCGCCTTTGCCACTTCCTGCGGCTTCTGGCCGAGGACTTTGCCGAGGGCCATCGCGAAGTTCGCTTGATAGTCGCCGTGGTCGGCGTTCGCTGCCGGCTTAATCATGCCCAAGTAATCGGCCACCTTCGCGCGGTCGGGGGCCAACTCCGTCAGGATTGGCTCGAAGAACGCCCGAATCGCACTCGCCAGACTCATCACCCACTCCCGGAAACAGCAGTCGGCCGGCAGCCTCCTCCGGTGAGGAAGCCGCCGGCCGACGGTGTGATTCTACGAACCTTGCCGAGGTTCGTGTCGTTGTTAGTCGATTTCCTGCTGCCAGTCGATCTGTTTGCCGTCAGCCCAGAGGTCTTCGAGGCGGTAGTAATCCCGTGTGTCGCCGTCGAAGACGTGAACGAGAACGTCGCCGTAGTCCTGGACCACCCACTTACTCCCCTCGTAGCCGTTGATGCCGGTACGGATGTCGCCGACGGCCCGCAGGGCCGCATCAACTTCCTCGACAATCGTGTGAACCTGCCGCCGACTCTTGCCGGTGGCGAGCACGAAATAGTCGAACTCGGTGGTGACTTCGCGCAGATCGAAGACCTGAACTTTTTCGCCCTTGTTTTCGGCGGCAATCTTGGCGGCAAGGCACGCTCGATCGAGCGCGTCGGGCAGCGGAGGGTGGGAATTGGCGGGGGCGAGCGTGTCCCCGAACGCGGTATGCATGGGAAAAGCGACGCTGTTCAAGTGGCCTCCTCGGGTGATGGTAACCATCCGGGGGGCCGTCGGAAGCAAGGCAAATCAGAAGTTCGATTCGCGCTGTGCGTGGGACTTACCCCCGGTGAACAGGACAAGATACGGATTCGACAACAGGTTGGGAGTTTACTTCCCTACCTATTGCAAATCATTGACCCCAACCTGCAAAAAATCAACAGGCAATTTTAAATTCTCCCGTTGTCGGCGTTCCGTCGCGCCTTACGGTCGGACAAAAGGACACGACCCGTGTCGGGAATCGACACCCCCCCGGTCGTGCGGGTTCGCGGTTGGTATGTTGAATTCCAGACCCCTCCTCATCCCCACTGTGCCACCATGAACCGCGTTCTCATCGGGCCGACGCCGCTCCGAGAAGTTCCCCACTGCTTCGTTCCCGTGCTGGAAGCAGCCGGGCTGCAACCTGTGTACGGGCCGGTGACGCCGAAGTACTCGGAGGCCCAGGTCGCGGAACTATTGCCCGGATGCGTGGCGTCGTTGGCCGGGTCGGAGCCGTACACGCCGGCGATCATCGAGGCGGCGGCAAAGCAGGGTTTGAAGGTGATCGCACGGGCGGGCGTGGGGTACGACGAGGTAAACGTGCAAGCCGCCACGAAGCACGGCGTGGCCGTCACCATCGCGGCGGGGTCGAACCAACTCGCCGTGGCCGAGCACACGTTCATGCTCATCCTGGCGATGGCCCGCAAGCTCATTCCGCAGCACCACGAGACGAAGGCCGGGCAGTGGCCGCGGAAAGCGAACGAGCCGATTCGCGGCCGCACGCTGGGCGTGATCGGCGTCGGGCGCATCGGGCGGGAAGTGATTCGCCTCGGCCGGGCCT
>JBBQCQ010000755.1:0-2259 GCA_038318835.1 Gemmatales bacterium
AAATGCGAGAAGCCCACGGACGGTCGTCCGTGGGCTTCTCGCATTTCATGACCGATCAATGGCGGAACAAGAACTCCCGCGTGTTCAGCACGGCCCACAGTACGTCTTCCCAGGCCTTTCGCTTGTCGGCTCCCTTCGCGATATGGGCGAAGGCCACCTTCTTTTCGTCCTCGAACGGCGGCCGCGATAGAGCCGCGTGGTACAAGTCGTCGAGAATCTCGGCCTCTGTCTTCTTCGCGGTCAACAGCGTGCCGAGTCGGTTGCCGCTGTTCCGCACCTTCTCGTTCACCGTCGGGCCGTTGATGAGTTGTAGGGCCTGGCCGAGGTTGCCGTCGCTCTCGCGTTCGCACTCGCAGGCCAACTCGCGGGCCGGTTGGCCGAACGCCTTCAGGAACGGGTGGTTCACTTCGCCGTCGATCAGTTGCACGGCCCGCGTGCCAGCCGGCAAGCCGGCGAACTTCTCCGGTACCGCCGTCACGTCGCACAAGGCGTCGAGCAGTTGCTCGGCCGTGAGAATCTTCGTGACCGCGTGGGAGAAGTACTTGGCGTCGTCCTTGTTCGTCTCATTCGGCACCGCCGACAGTTGGTACGACCGCGAGTTCATGACCGTGCGGACGAGGTGCCGCAGGTCGAACTTGTGGGCGGCGAAGTCCTTCGCTAGTGCCTCCAGCAGTTCGTCGTTGCACGAGGGGTTCGAGTCGCGGAAGTCGTCCACCGGATCGACGATGCCTTTGCCCATGAGGTGGAACCAGACACGATTGGCCACGGACTTCGCGAAGAACGGGTTGCCCGGCGACGTGAGCCACTCGGCCAACACCACACGGCGGTCCTGGCCCGGCTTCATGTCGGCGTCGCCCACGCTGACGTATCGCGGCTTCATGATCTTGCCGGTCCGCGGCTGGGTCACTTCCCCCTCGCGGGTGCTGAACACGACCTCGGCCGCAGCGGGGTTGCCCTTCGCCGCGGGTGTGCCGGGTTCCGGCTTGTTCTTCACGCGGGCGAACCACGCGGCGAAGCCGTAGTAGTCGTCCTGCGTCCACCGCTCGAACGGGTGGTTGTGGCACTTCGCACACTGCATCCGCACGCCCATGAACAGTTGGGCCGTGCTCTCGGCGAGGCTGAGCGGGTCCTTCGCGATGCGATAGTAGTTCGCGGGCGGGTTGTTGAAGGTGTTGCCGTTCGCGGTCAGCAGTTCCCGCACCATCACGTCCACCGGGGTGTTCTCGGTGATCTTGCCGCGAAGCCACTCGTGGAAGGCATGCGAGCCTTTCAGTTGAATCGTCTTCCGGCTCGACCGCAGCACGTCGGCCCATTTCAGCGTCCAGAAGTCCGAGAACTCTGGCTGAACCAAAAGGTGATCGACGAGCTTCGCCCGCTTATCGGTGGCCGTATCCGCCAGGAACGCCTTCGCCTCGGCGATGCTCGGCAGCCGGCCGATGGCGTCGAGGTACGCCCGACGAACGAACTCGTAGTCGGTGGACAGGTCCGACGGCAGGATCGTCATCTGCTTCAGCTTCGCGAAAACGTGCGTATCGACGAAGTTCGCTTCGGGCACCTTCGGCCACTGGAAACCCTCGCGCGGTTCGAGGTAGGTCAGCCGCACCGCCACCATCTCTTCGAGATAGCGGCACAAGATCGCGACTTCGCCGGGCCGCTTGAATTCGACAAGGCCCGTCGCTGTCACATCGGCCACGCCGGGATCGCTGCTGCTGAAGTTCGTCAGGCGGGTCACGTCGCGGGTCTTTTTGTCCGCGAAAGTGGCAACGACCGCGAGTTGCTGCCAGCGGGCCGGGGCGAGTTGCACCCGTGAGCCGGGCAACACCGCGATCGACTGCACGGCCGGCAGTGTGGCCGCGTCGTCGTGCATTCCCTCGCCGAGCCAACCGGCGATCATCTCCGCGGGCAGGCTGGTCGGACCGAACCGCGCCCCGCCTTCGTGCGGCACCCGGCCGAGGCTCTTGAGCAGGAACAGGCTGCCCATCGGGTCGTGCTTGTCGGAGCGTCGGCCGAACTGGTCGCGGCTGAGTTGCAGGTAGTCGGCGGCCGGGTCGAAGCCGCGGAGGCTGAGTTTGAAGCCGTTCTTGCCGCTCGGCGTGCCGTGGCACGCGCCCATGTTGCACCCGCCGACGTTCATTGCGGCGACCACATCGCGGCGGAAACTCACCGGCGTCGTATCGTTCATCTTCGCGAACGTCACCGTAGCCGTAGCCGTCTTTCCGCCGGCGGTGATGGTCACGGTCGCCGTGCCGTCCTTCTTCC
>JBBQCQ010000756.1:0-2255 GCA_038318835.1 Gemmatales bacterium
CGCCCTCTTCGCTCAGAATCGCCCGCTCAACGACATGTCAACCGTCTGGTTCGTCGTGGGCGCGATTGCGGTTCTGATGTTCGTCGTGTTCCTGTTCATCTTCTTCAGCTTCGTCCGCCTGTGGATTCAGAGCCTGCTGACCGGGGCGAACATTGGCATCGGCACGCTGATCGGGATGAAACTGCGGAATGTCGATTACGGTCTGATCGTCAAGCAGAAGATCGCCCTCGTGCAGGCCGGTGTGAAGATCACGACCGGTGATCTGGAAAGCCACTATCTCTCTCGTGGCAACGTGCCGAAGACGGCCGCCGCGGTCATCGCCGCCAACAAGGCCGGCCTGGATCTGCCATGGCGGACGGCCGCCGCCATCGACTTGGCCGGCCGCGATGTGCTGGAAGCCGTTCGCACGAGCGTGAATCCCAAGGTCATCGACTGCCCCGACCCGGCCAAGGGCAAACAGTTCCTCGACGCCGTGTGCAAGAACGGCATTCAACTCCTGGCGAAGGCTCGGGTGACGGTCCGCACGAAACTCGAACGCCTCGTCGGCGGGGCGACGGAAGAAACGATTATCGCCCGCGTCGGTCAGGGCATCGTCAAGGCCATCGGCTCGGCCCACGACCACCGGGAAGTACTCGCTAACCCCGGCATGATCTCCGAAGAAGTGTTGAAGTCCGGCCTCGACGCCCAGACGGCTTTCGAGATCGTCTCCATCGACATCGCCAACTTGGAACCGGGCGACAACATCGGGGCGAAGCTGGCCGCCGAACAGGCCGGGTCCGACCTGCGCGTCGCTCAGGCCGAGGCCGAGAAGCGACGGGCGGCGGCGGTCGCACTCGAGCAGGAAATGAAGGCTCGCGTTGAGGAATTCCGCGCGAAGGTCGTCGAGAGCGAAGCCCAGGTGCCGATGGCGATTGCCGCCGCGTTCCGCGAGGGCCGAATCGGCGTCATGGACTACTACAACATGCGGAACCTTCAGTCGGACACCTCGATGCGCAACAGCATCTCGGCCTTATCCGGCGGCGGCAACTCCGATGCGTCCGGCCGCACGAACTGATTCCGAGGGATCGCGATGCAGTGGGCTGTCGTTGTTTTCATCATCGTCGTCGCGGTCGTGAGTGCGATCGCGCAGACGGTCAAAAACCAGCAGGATAAGGAACCGCCCCGTCGCCGGCCCAACCGGGCCGGCGGCGACGGCGTGAAAACCGGATCGAGCGATATGGACCGTTTCCTGCAAGAGATCGAAAAGCTCCGCAAGCGGACGGCCGACGGGGGCGACGAACCCAAGAAGTCGAACCGCAACAACCGCGGCGCGAAGGCGGTGCCGATGGTCGCCCCGGTCAAGCGGCCGAAACGCTCCGACATGCCGACGATCGCGCCCACGCCGCGCGTCGATCGGCTTCCGCCGGCCACCGTGCTCTTGCCGCCGCCCCTGCCGACGATGGACTCCTCGCCGATCACCGACTCGGCCCCACAACCGTCCGATGCCCCCGCCGTCACCCGGAAGTCGCGGCCCGTGGGCACGTCGCCGTTCGGTAAAAGCCTCCTCGCCATGCTGGGCGACAAGCAAACCCTGCCGGTCGTGTTTGTGTTGCAAGAGATCTTCGGCCCGCCGAAGTGTAAGCAAAACAAAGGCTTCGTCCCGCCTCCTCCAGGACCGTGTCCGGAATCGCCCACGTCCGCGACTTGATGTTGCGTCGTTTTCCCCGGTCGCGGTATAGTCCGTCACGTCTATCCCCGCTCTCGCCGTGCCACTGGGAAGGAACCCGCATGGCCCTGGCCAACCCGCCAGCCGACGAAACGACCGACCTGGCCGTGCGACTCCGTGCGACCCCGGCAACATCGGCCGAGGTCGCCGTCCCACGCGTGACCGTGGTCGTGGTCAACTTCTGTCAGTGGCACAACACCGCCCGCCTCACCCGGCAACTTCGTCGGTCCGACGCCGTGCGGTCTGGCGACGCTACCATCGTCGTCGTCGATAACGACTCGCCGGCCGATCCCATCGCGAAGAAACTGCCCACGCTCAGCGGCATTCGTGTGGAACGCAATACCGCCAACCTCGGCTTCGCCGCCGCCGTCAACCGCGGCGTTCGCTCCGGCCCGTCCGAGTGGGTGCTACTGCTGAACCCCGACGTGACCGTCGAGGACGGATTTCTCGACGACGTGCTGACCGCCGTGGATGCCGCCGTGACGCACGACCCGGCTACGGGGGTGATCGGCTTTCGGCTGTTGAACGCGGACGGCACCGATCAGGCCTC
>JBBQCQ010000757.1:0-2249 GCA_038318835.1 Gemmatales bacterium
GCAGTCGAGGCGTAGTGCTTCGCCACGAACTCGACGACCCTCAAGTCGGCCGGCGAGAGGGCGGGCTTCGCGGTGACGGCCGTGAGGAAGTGAACGTCGTGGACCGCGGCCGCGATGGTCAGGGCTTGCGTCAGTGCGAGATCGTCATAAGTGGTGGCGTCACTTAGGGCCGAGGCAAGCAGTTGGCCATACTCTGCGGTCGTGGCCGAGTCGGCGATTCGCAGGAAGGCTTGCAGGCGTTCGGGCAGCGACTTGCTCTTCACCCGCTCGGCCTCGATCGCAACCTTGCCGTCGAGCACCTTCAGATTTTCCACCGTTTTGCCCGCCTCGACGAGCAACCGCTGGGCGTGTAGCCGCCATGCGAGATTGTGGTGCTTGAGGGTTTCGACCAGTTGTTCCGGCGTTGCGTCCTTCAGGTTCATCCGCGTTTCCGGCTTCGCCTTCGTGTACACGATGCGGTAGACGCGGCCGTATTTCTTGTCCCGGAGCGGGTTCTCGTAGGCGGCCCCCTTGCCGGTCTTGAACCCCTGCGGCGTCGGGTTGTGCTGGACGACGATGTTGTACCAGTCCATCACCCACACGTGCCCGTCGGGGCCGACGCGGGCATCGATCGGGGCGGCCCAGTCGTCGCGGCTGGCGCACAGGTTCCAGCCGTAGTGAGCGGTGTAGCTGCTGCCATTAGGTTGCAGTACCAGCGCGGCCGTCAGGTGGCCGGTCGGCTCGCAGACGAACGCGACCTTATTCCAGTATTCCGGCGGGTACGTGCGAGCGGTATACACCTCGCACCCGGCCCCGGCCGTGAACCCGCCGTGCCAGTCTACCTGCCGGTACTCTTTCACCACTGGCTCGATGTGATTGTCGTAAACGATGTTCGGCAGAGCACTCGGCGTCAGGCCGCGGACCTTTTCAAAGTAGCGGTTCGGGATGGTGAGGTGAACCAGCGGGCAGCCGTTGGCCGTGCTGCCGAAGAGTTCGCCCTGTTCGTTGAAGCCAACGCCCCAACTGTTGTTGGTGGTGGACCGCAAGAATTCGAGCTTCGTTACCTTGATGCCGTCGGCAGTCTTTTCCAATTTCATTCGGTGCAGACCCTGGCCGAACTTTACTTTCTCGCCGTTCACAGTGCCGTCGAACCCACTGTAGCCGCACATGCCGTAGACCCAGTTGTCGAATCCATATCGCAAGTTGCTCGGCCCGGCGTGCGTGTCCCTCGTACCCCAGCCGGTGAACAGCACTTGCCGCACGTCGGCCCGGCCATCGCCGTCAGTGTCCTTCAGGAACAGCGTGTGCGGAGCCTGATGCACCAACAGGCCGCCGTGGACGTTGAGGATGCTCGTCGGGATGCTCAGCTTATCGGCGAACTCCGTCACCGTGTCGCACACACCGTCGCCGTCCACGTCCTCGCAGACCACGATCTTGTCGCGGCCCTCGCCCTGCGGCTTCATCTCGTTCGGGTAGTCGAATGTCAGCGACATCCACAGCCGGCCGCGTTCATCCCAGCACATCGCGATCGGCTTGCCGCCGCCGAGCTTTTCCTCGGTCACGAACGGCTTCATCTCGAAGTCCACCGGCGTGACGTAGTTCTTCAGGCTCTCCACGGCCGGCAACGGCTTCTGGACCGTCCGGATCGGTTCACCCTGGGTGCCCCACTTCTTGCTGTCGGTGTACAACGGCAGCGTGCCCTCCTGGAACTCGAACGGTTTCGCGTCTTTCGCGAACTCCGTCATCGCCGGCCGATCGACGTACACGGCGGCTTCGTCCAGCCCCTTGTTGCACGCCCACCGGGTGCCACGTTCGACGAGTGTGACGAAGCCGGGGTGGCTCCAGGTGCGTTGGTCGTGGCCCCACGCGGTGTAGAAGACGCGGCCCTTGCCCTGTTCGCGGACCCACGTCCACGGTTCCTTCACGCCGTCGGCCGTGCGCACTTCCAGCACCGTGCGGCCCTTCTGGTTGTGCTTGTGGTGCGTGTACGTTTCGTCCCACGACTCGAACGACTGAAGGCCTTTCATGATCGGGTGGTCCGGGGCCGTGGTCGTCGTGCGGAAGACACCCGTCCCGTGGCTGCGGAACTGTGCCCCGACCAGGTCGATGTACGGCTGACTCTTGAGGAAGCAGTAGCTTGCGCAGTGCAGCGGAATGAACCCCTTGCCGCTCTCGACGTACTCGATCAAAGCCTTCTCGTTCTCCGGCTGCCACTCGGTGTGGTTCGCGAAGATCATCAGCCCGTCGTACTGGTTCAGTGTCGTCGGGTT
>JBBQCQ010000758.1:0-2243 GCA_038318835.1 Gemmatales bacterium
GCCGGGTTGCTGGCCCTGGAACACCCGCGGCCGTGCCACTGGTTGCTGGCCGTCGTCGCCTTCGCCCTGGCCGCGTGGGTGAACGCGGCCATCGCCGTGCTGATCCTTCCCGTCGTCCTCGCCGTCGGCGTGTCCCGGTTGGTACTGGACAGTACGCCGCGTCGGCAGCAGTTGCGTGAACTCGTTCCGGCGGTCGGGCTGGTCGGGCTGACGTACCCGCTGGCGAAGGTGCTGATGCGAATTCCGCCGCCGGAATTCCGCACGACGTGGGTGAGCGTGCCGCCGGTCGGCGGGTGGGCCGGGCTCGTGCAAACGTCGGCCGCAGACTTCTGGCAGGAACTGTCGCCGGGCGTGTGGCTCGGCTTCCTGGCGGCCGTGGTGGCGGTGCTGCTGGTCGCTTCCGTTCGTCGGAAGGACGCGAGGGGGAACCTGCTGCAATTCGTGCTGCTGGCCGTCGCGATCATTGGGTACATCGTGCTGATGGCGGTGCTGTTCAAGGGCCGGTGGCGGTACGCGACGCCGGCCCTGGTGCTGCTGCACGCCGCCGCTGTCACGGCTGTCGTGCGACGAATCCCCTTCCGGCGGTGGCTGGTTGCGGTCGGTGGCGTCGGCGTGGTGGCTGCGGCGGTCGTCACGTTCGGCCCGCCGTCGGTCGAGCAAGTCCGCCACGACCTGCGGCATTCGGGGCTTGTTTCCGCCGACGCCTTGCGGGTTCTCGCGGCCGAGGATTGCACGCACGTGGCCGGCGACTACTGGTTCGTCTGGCCGGCCGTCTTCCTGCGGAACCTGGACGCCGCCGACGCGGGCGAGGGGCCGCAACTCTGGGGCCTGAGCCATCGCAGTTGGCCAACCTACCCGCAGTGGTCGGCCGTGCCGCCGAACCGCCGCCGAATCGCGTTCCGCACCGGCGACGCCTCGGCTGCGACGTACCTCGCGCAGTACGGCTTCCACACCAGGTTCCTGCGCGACAGCGGACCGTTGCAGATTCACGTCATGGAATGACCGGGTGTGAGAAAGCCTCTGGTTCTCGATCTGCGGCCGAACGGTCTTGAACGAGTCGGAAACCCTTCTGCCCCTCGCGGGGTATACCCCGACACATGTCCCCGTGCGGCCGAGGTTCTTCCATGTCGCTGGCACTCGATCAGGCTGCCGTCTTCCGTCGGCTTCGCTCGCGGCTGTTCCGCAACGGGTTCCGCGTGCTGCGGGAGACCGGCCGCGTCAAGCTCTACAGCATGGCCGCGACGAGCGTGCTTGTTGCTCTGCTCGTCTTCGGCCTGAGCGCGTTCGGGTTCGCGGAACTGTTCACGGCGAAGATTCCCGCGAAGGGCTTCATCGTCGGCGGGCTGTTCGACCTGCTGTTCTTCACGCTCGGCGTCATGCTGCTGATGTCCACGGGCATCATCCTGTACGCCAGCCTGTTCACGTCGCCGGAAACCCGATTCCTGCTCACGACGCCGGCGCGGGCGGAGCGCATCTTCGCCACGAAGTTCGCCGACGCGGTCGCGTTCGCCTCGTGGGGGTTCGTGGTTATGGGCCTGCCCATCCTCGTCGCCTACGGGCTGATGGCCGACGTGCCCCTCTGGTTCTATCCGTTGCTGCCGGTGTTCCTGCTGGGGTACGTGCTCCTGCCGGGGTCGGCGTCGGCCCTGGCGTGCCTGTTGTTCCTGCGGTACATGCCCCGCAATCGTCGGCAGGTGCTGATCGTGGTCGGCACCGTTTCCCTCGTCCTGGTGGGGATCTGGCTGCTGCGCGTGAGTGCAGCCTCGAAGGCGGCCGTGACGGCGAACAACCGCGACGCCCTCGAAGGGTTCATCGGCCAGTTCAGCCTCGCCCGCAACCCGCTGGTGCCGAGCCACTGGATGACGGCCGGCCTGCTCGCCGCCGCCCGTGGCGATCCCGCCCGCGAGGTGCTCGTACCGCTCGCGCTCATCTGGAGCAACGGCCTCGTGCTGTTCTTGCTTGCCGCCTTCGCCGCCCGCCGGCTGTACCGCACCGCCTACGACCGCACGGCCGGCGGTGGCACCCGCAAGAAGGTTCACCGCGGCAACGTCCTCGACCGCGTCATGGAAGGCCTCGTCTTCTACCTCGACCGGCCGACGCGTATCCTGGTGGTGAAGGACTTCCGCACGTTCCGCCGCGACCCGTCGCAGTGGGGCATCCTGGTGTTGTTCGCCGGCCTGATGCTGCTCGGCGTGCGGAACTTCCGGCAGTTCAGCCAGGCCGATCTGGAAGGCATCGACAAG
>JBBQCQ010000759.1:0-2230 GCA_038318835.1 Gemmatales bacterium
CGGCGAACGGCAAGGCCAACGGCAGCCACATCACACCGACTGTGATGCCGGCCGTCACCCGTCAGACGACGGTGCAACCGACGACGGCCGCGGTGCCCGCAGCCGGGTCGAAGGCCGAGAAAATTCGCATCGCGAAGCAGAAGGGCTACGAGGGCGACCCGTGCTCGAACTGCGGCCAACTGACGCTCGTCCGCAGCGGAGCCTGCGCGAAGTGCGACACCTGCGGCGAAACGAGCGGGTGTAGTTGAGTCGCTGGTAGTCAGACCGGGGGCCGGGAGTCGAAGGTAGACTCCCGGCCCCAGTTCATTTACGACATGCGAAGCAGTTCACACGCGGCGGCGTAGCTCGTTTCCAGATCGACCGGCACCGGTAAGTCGGCCGCGATCCAGAATGGCAGCGTCGGCAGCGTGGCTCCCACGTCGAGCCGCCGTGGCCAGAGTTCTAGCCGGGCGTCGTCCGACGACACAGTACGGTACGACACGGCGTACAACGGCGAATCGGCCGATTCCCAGGTGTCGGGCGGTACGTCCAATTCCAACAGTTCGATTAGCTCGCGGTGCAAGTCGTGATGGCGAACCGTGACCACGTCGACGACGAGCAGCCCGACCTGATTTCGCAAGTAGCCGGCACACTTGCCCGCGAACGCTCGGCGGGCGGCGGGGCGGTCCTTGTTCGCAGGGCTGACCAGTTCGATGGCCCCAACCAGACGGGGAGTGTCGCCCGTTTGCGTCACGCGAACTTCAAACAGGTCGCGGTCGGACCAAACGACCCGGCCGCCCCAGGCCGGCTCCCCCGGCGACCATGCGGACGCCGCGGTCGTTTCTGACAGGGCCAGGGTGGCCACGTCGATCTCGATGTGCGGGCCGCGAGACGTTTGCGGGATGGCGACGTACCCGGCCGGCAGAATGCGGTTCAGTTGCTGGGCGAGCATCGTGGCCCAGGTACTATGGAAGCCTTCCCACGGTCGCGATTGGCTGAGTGGTAGAACGAAGTGGTTGTGAAGTGGCATGTGACTACTCCCGCACCAAATACAGCCCGCGGCCGCACATGGCGCAGAGGGCGAACAGGCCCGCTTCTAGCTCGAAGAACTTCGACTCGCCGATCTTCGAGCGGCACTGCTGGCAGACCATGTCGCGGACGGCGGCCAGCCCTTCCGGGCCGTAGGCCTTCACGAGCCGCAGGTATTGGTCTCGCATTTCGGGGGGCAGTTCCGCGTCTCGCTTCGCAAGCTCGGCTTCCGAGAGTTTCTGGTCCTCGATCAGCCGTTCGAGCCGTTCCTTCGCGTCGATCTGATACTGGGCGAAGTCCTGCTGGGCGTCCTTCCATCGCTGCTCGACGTTCGGCAGGTCGGCCGTGCGGTCCTCGATGTCGGTCATCGTGGTCAGGATCGCGTCTTCTAGTTCGCTCTTCTTCTTGTTGGCCGTCTCCGTCTCGTGCTTGACGGCGTCCATTTCCTTCATCGTCGTCACCGTCATCGCCTTCGAGCCGAGCTTGTCGAGGTGTTGCTCGACCGTCTTCAGCGATCCCTCGTCTTCCTTCTGCTTGAGCTTCAGCTTCTTGATCGTGTCGTAGGCGTCTTTGTGCTGTTGCTCCTCGGTCGTCAGCTTCGTCTGCTGGGCCTTCATCACGCGGGGGCCGCGGTCGATCTCGTCCTTGAGTTCGCGGAGGTGCTTGCGAAGGCGATGGCACTCGCGGAGAATCGGCGAGACAGGGGCAGGCATGGCGAACTCCAGGCGTTTCCGATGATTCTACACGACGCCAACGGTAAACGGTCTGCCGCACACCCCGGAGGGTTTTCAGGCCAACGGCCTGGCAGCCCTCAGCCCAGGGCAACGCCCTGGGTGCGGAGGCAGAAAGCCGGCAGCCCGAAGGGCTGCGAGCGGCGGGATGAGCGTGCTCGCAGCCCTTCGGGCTGCACCTCGGTGGCGGTTGTAACCCAGGGCGATGCCCTGGGCTGAGGGCTGCCACCCCTTCGGGGTGAAAACCCAGACGTTCCCGCGTCATTTCTTCCCGTTCACGACGGTCGTCCAGGCGTCGAGGAAGCCTTCGAGCTGGCGGCTGCGGACGGGGTGCTGGAGTTTGCGGACGGCCTTCGCCTCGATCTGCCGGACCCGCTCGCGTGTCACCTTGAAGATGCGGCCGACCTCTTCGAGCGTGTAGGTGTAGCCGTCGCCGAGGCCGTAGCGGAGCTTGATGATCTCGCGCTCGCGATACGTCAGCGTCTTCAGCA
>JBBQCQ010000760.1:0-2229 GCA_038318835.1 Gemmatales bacterium
GGTGTCGGTGCTGCGGAGAAAGAGGCCGCTGTCGGGGCCGTCGTCGTTGTTCATTTCGAGGGCGATTTCGAAGTCGCCGTATTCCTTGTCGGTGATGATGATGCCGCCGTTGCCGGGCACGTCCTGGCTGCCGACGAGGGCGCCGTTCTCGACGACCCACTTCCCGCCGCTCTTGTTCATGCTGGTGCGGCTGTGCCCGGTCTTCGCGGACACCTTCCAGCCGGTCAGATCCTTGCCGTTGAAGATTTTCACGAAGCCGTCCTCGGAGAACTTCTCCGGCGTCGGCAGGTCGGCAGCCGGCACAGCGAGGGCGAAGAGTGTTACCGCGGTGACACTGGCGAAGAGGGAACGAAGCATGACGCGACTCCGGGAAAGGGGGCGGGCGGGGATGTTTAGAGTATGATGGCGGCATCCCGCCTTCGAGGACTTTTCCGATGCGCACCCTGCTGTTGCTCCTGGCCGTGGCCGGCCTCACGTTCGCCGACGACCCAAAGGCGAAGCCGCGATACGAAACCCGCGAAGACCACGACCCCGACGGCATCGGCAAGTTCTACCTCAATCGCGAGATCGCGCACGTCATGGGCCATCAGGCGGCCGGCTGGCTCGACCGCCCCGAACGCGAGAAGGAAGAAGACCCGGCGAAACTGCTGAAGGCGTTGGCCATCAAGCCCGGCATGGTGGTCGCCGACGTGGGGGCCGGCAGTGGCTTCCACACCTTCCGCATGGCCCCGCTCGTCGGCGACAAGGGGAAGGTCCTCGCGGTGGACATTCAGAAGGAGATGATCGCCCTCGTCGAGAAGCGGGCGAAGGAGCAGAAGGTCGCCAACGTCGAAACGGTGTTGAGTACAGAGACCGACCCGAAACTGCCGGCCGGGACGGTCGATCTGATCATCTTGGTGGACGTGTACCACGAGTTCTCGCACCCCTACGAGATGACCGAGAAGATGGTCGCGGCCCTCAAACCCGGCGGCCGCATCGCGTTCGTCGAGTTCCGCCTGGAGGACAACAAGGTGCCGATCAAGCTCGTCCACAAGATGAGCGAACGGCAGGTGACGCTTGAGATGGAGCAGTTCCCGGAACTGAGCCACCAGAAGACGGACAAGACGCTGCCGTGGCAGCACATCATCTTCTTCGAGAAGAAAAAGAAGTGACCCCCGAAGCCGTGTTGATCGTCGTCCTCATCTTCGTCGTCGCGGCCCTGTACTCGTCGGTCGGTCACGCCGGGGCGTCGGGCTACCTCGCGGTGTTGGCCCTGGCCACGGGGTTGAAGGACCAGGACGTCGCCCGCGCGACGGCCCTGACGTTGAACATCCTCGTGGCCACGATCACCGTCACACAGTTCTCGCGGGTCGGGCACTTCTCGTGGCGGCTCTTGTGGCCGTTCCTCGTCGGGTCGCTGCCGTTCGCCTTCTTTGGCAACGCGATCAAGCTGCCGGACTTCGGGTACAAGCTCGCGGTCGCCCTCGCCCTGTTCGTCGCCGGCCTGCGATTGATGATTCGCGGCACGCCGGTCCGCGGCGATACGAATTCGCCGACCGTTGCGGTGGCGGTCCCGACCGGGGCGGCCGTCGGTCTGTTGGCCGGGCTGACCGGCACCGGCGGCGGGGTCTTCCTCACGCCGCTCTTGTTGTTCTTCCGCTGGGCCGACACGAAGGCCGCCGCCGGCGTGTCGGCCGCGTTCATCCTGGGCAATTCGCTCAGCGGGTTGGCCGGACTCTTCTGGAAGGGGAAGACGATACCGCCAATCGACCCCCTCTGGGTGACGGCTGCCGTCGTCGGCGGGCTGATCGGCAGCTACCTCGGCGCACGGAAGTTCGACAGCAGACTTCTGCGGCGACTGCTCGGCGTGGCGCTGTTGGTGGCCGTGGTGAAATTGGTGAATGAGACGGTGAAGAGTTTCGGCGGCTGACCTTCGGTGTTTGGTTTTCAGCCGCGGAGCGGCTGAAAACCGATTCCGCGCAACGAGGATCAATAGCTGTCGTCGGTCAGCACGCTTTCGAAGTCGGCGACGCCGAGTCGCATTGCAAGTTGCTCGAATTGTTCCGCGTAGCTCTCGTTCGTGTAGTGCAGGTGCTCCGCCTCGGAGATCATCGGCAATATTTGCCGACGACGAATGCCCATTGACTTCAACACCCGTTGAAACGGTTTCAAGTTCGGCGCGTAGATCGTGAACAGCTTGTGCTCGTCGAACTGCACTTCCATCGGCCCCTTGGCGCTCAAGATGGCCAG
>JBBQCQ010000761.1:0-2222 GCA_038318835.1 Gemmatales bacterium
GGTTGCCGGATAAATTACCATCGCAGCGGATGGAGACTGTTCTTTCAACCGCTGAGATTCCTGGGCGACAGTTGGCGGCTTAATGGCAGTCTTAATCCAGTAGCCCGATGGCGCGGTTCGAATTCACTTCGCAACCACTTGTCCAGTATCAATTTATGACAAACCGGCGCTGTAGTGCTAATAGTTCAGTCCGTCAAATCGTCAGCACCTTACATGGTGGTCCTCGGGCAAACGGCGGAAAGGGGGCGACGACCTGGCAGCGAAGGGAGGCGTTCGAGAACCTACCACTTATCCCGTCAGCTTTTTGAGTAGCGCGATCTGTCCCGCGTGGTAGGCGTAGTGCTGCGCCGTGCCGTGGAGCATCACCGCGACCGAGTACGTCTTCCCCGGCACGGTCTCGTCGAGCTTTGCCGCGTCCAGCCCGGCGAACACGTCGAGCATCTTCTGGTGCTGTCGGCCGAGGTTCGCCAGTGCAGCCTTCCACGCCGCCTCGCGGGTGTCGGTCGCGGGCGGGAAGTTGCCCGCCTCCGGCTCGCCGATCGCCCGCCATTCGGTGATCCGCTGTGCTACGACCTCGGCCCACGCAGCGAGGTGGTTCACCAGTACCCATGCCGAGTGGGTGATGTCCGGGTGCTTCGCGGCGGCGGTGGCGGCCGTCACACCCTTCAGTACCTCGCGAAGCGGCGGCCCGTGCCAGCAGTCGCCGTCGTATGCCCGGCGAAGTTCGTCATCGATGCGGGCTAATTCGCCTGTCAGGGGCATGATTGTTTCCTCGTGAATAGAAGGATTTATCGCCGACGGGCGTCCTCGCAAACCCCGCGCCGGTATGCGGTGTGCCGGTGTGGGTGGCACTTGCCCGACACCCCGGAGATCGCGATGAGCCAGCAGCAGGAACCCAAGGGCCCGATGAAGCCGCAGTCCCAGCCGAAGCCCGGTCTCGACTCGGCCATGGACCCGCCGCCGAAGTTCATGGCTCCGCTTTACAAGGGGGCCGACAAGCTCAAGGGGAAGGCCGCCCTCATCACCGGGGGAGACTCCGGGATCGGCAGGTCGGTGACGGTTCTCTACGCCCGCGAGGGGGCGGACGTGGCCATTGTGTACCTGGCCGCCGAGCAGTCGGACGCCGAGGCGACGAAGAAGGCGGTCGAAGGCGAGGGCCGGAAGTGCTTGCTCCTGCCCGGCGACGTGAAGGACCCGGCGTTCTGCCGGGACGCGGTCGAGAAGACGGTGAAGGAGTTCGGTAGGCTCGACGTGCTGGTGAACAATGCGGCCTTCCAGGAGACGCAGGCCACGTTCGAGGACATCACCGACGAGCAGTTCGACACGACGTTCAAGACGAACATCTACGGGTACTTCTACATGGCCCGGGCGGCGGTGAAGCATCTTCCCGAGGGCGGCGCCATCATCAACTGCGGGTCGATCACCGGCCTGGAAGGCAGCAAGGCCCTGATCGACTACGCGAGCACGAAGGGGGCCATCCACGCCTTCACCAAGTCGCTGGCCCAGAACCTGATCGAGCGGGGCATCCGGGTGAACTGCGTGGCCCCGGGGCCGATCTGGACGCCGCTGCAGCCGGTGTCGAAGCCGGCCGACAAGGTGGCCGTGCATGGGGCCGACACCCCGCTGAAGCGGCCGGGGCAGCCGGAGGAGGTGGCCCCGGCGTTCGTGTTCTTCGCGTCCGAGGCCGACAGTAGCTACATCAACGGCGAGATCCTGACGCTGCTCGGCGGCGAGGTCCGGGCCGGGTGAGGTCAGGACGGCAGGACGCTGCCGACGGCGTCCATCAGGTCGTCCAATCCGACGGCCGCGTCCGCCGTGCCGATGGTGATCTGCACCTCGTTGCGGCGGACCTCGGCAATGAAGGCGGTGCCTTCGCCGGGGATCGTCTGCGGCTCGGGCGGCTTCTCGGTGAGGACGGTCAGAAGGGATTTGGCCGGAACGACGACGTTGACCCCATCGGAGCCGGGCTTGCGGTCGCGGATGCCGATCTGGATTCCTCCCCGGCCGGAGCGATGTCGACAAGCCGTTGTTGTCGAGTCGTTTGCGTGACGCCGTTAGTCGTCATGGGTGCCCGCTAGAGGAGCGGTGTATCGACCGGTCTCGCCCCACCGGGTACCGGGCAATCGCTCGAACGACTTAGGATCGGTGCCGGAACAAGTGTCAAGAATTCCGTCTCGCAACCGCGGCCATCCCGTGCGAGAATTCTGCAGGATGCACAACCC
>JBBQCQ010000762.1:0-2219 GCA_038318835.1 Gemmatales bacterium
TGATCGCCTGCTGCGGACAGACGCGACTGCACGCCGGGCAGCCCTTCTTGCACTGGTCCTGGTTCTCGGTGATGATTCGATCAAGGGAATCCACTCCATAGACGCCGAACAGGCAGAAATCGAGACACTCCAGGCAGTTCGTGCAGCGGCTGTAGTCAATGACCGGGTACCACCGCCGGCCGGCGGGGGCGAGCAGTTCCTCGGCCAGCGGCTTCGTCGGCAGGCCGAGTTGCACCATCACCGGGTTAGCAGTCACTTTCTCGGCGGCCTGCTTCGCCCGCCGCTCCTGGCACTCGGCCACGATGCGGCGGACTTCTCCCAGATACGGCTCGGCCTTGTTGAAGTCCCGCAGGTCGAGCGTGTAAATGTGCCGATCCGGGATCGCTCCGCTCGGCCCGATGGCCGGCGGCTTCTCGGTCTCCTCCGTCGGCGTGTCGTCTTCGTCCTCGTCGGCCGGCGGCTTGAGGAGCGTTTCGCCGAAGTGGCCCTTGATGCCGTCGCGGTCGAGCAGCCAGAAGGCGGCCCGTGGGTAAAGCCAACTCAATACGACCATGTCGCCGCCGAGGCCTTCGAGGAACATGCGGCCGGTGTGGTCGGGGCCGAGGTCGTAGAGGTTCGGCACGATCGACACGTCCACGCCCGGCTCGAACAAGAGCGCGGCCGCGATGCTTTCTTCGAGCGATCGCTTGGCCGGGTTCTTGCCAGGGGCTTGCGAGAGAACCACCGTCACTTTTCGGCTCATGGGCGTCACTCGTCGTCGAGGTTCACTTGGTTCTTGAGGATGCGCTGGGCCGTCGCCCACGCGGACTCCAGATATTGATAGTACTCGTCGGCGGTCATCGTGGCGGAGGTGTCCGCGGTCATCTCGAACAACCAGCCGTCGCCGTACCCGTCGGCGTTGATGGCCGACGGGTCGGTGAGCAGGGCCGCGTTGAAGGCCGTGATCGTGCCGGCGACCGGGGCGTACAACTCGCTCTGGGCCTTCGAGCTTTCGATGAAGCCGAGTTCCTGCTTGGCGGCCACGTCCCGCGGGGCGTCGAACTTCCATTCCAGGAAGTACACGTCCTGCATCAGTCGCACCGCGTAAGCCGAGAACCCGAAGCGGCAGCCGACCCCGTGCGGCTGGCACCACATGTGGTTGCGGCAGTACCGCCGGTCGGCCGGCACCACCGCGGGGTGCTTCCCCATCAGGAACGTCAGCGGGTCGGACATGCGATTAGGTGTATCGCTTCGAGGCGTGTTCCGGCTCGAAAAATGTCGGCAAGTGGCGGTCGATCTGCATCAAGCCGGCCGGCGTCAGGTCCACGCCGCTGGGCGTGACCTTGAGCCAGCCCTCGTCCTGGAGTTGCTTGTACCCGGTCTCGAACTCGCGGGAAATGTCCTTGCCGAACTTGCGACGGAAGTACTCGTTCTCCAGGTGGCCGGTCTTCAGTTGCAGGATCATCTCGCGAATGAGCTTCTGCTTGTCGCTCACGGGGAAGGCCCGGCCGAGCGGCAGTTCGCCCTTGTCGAGCTTGTCGATGTACGCTTCCCAGGTGTCGACGTTCTGGACGTGGACGCCGTTCAGGTGGCCGAAGCTGGCGACGCCAGTGCCGAACATGTCGGCCCCGTGCCACAGGGCATCGCGATAGATGAAGGGGTTGTTCGCCTTCCCCTTCACCACGGTGTAGGCGCTCGAGATTTCGTAACCGTTCGCCAGAAACTCATCGAAGGCGTATTTCACCCACGCCCGCTTCGTTGGCCAGTCCGCGACCTGCGTGGCCGGCGGCTGCGCTTCTTCGCCGACCTGTTGCAGTTCCTTCGAGAACCGCGTGTTGAACGGCAATTCCATCTGGTAGACGGTCACGCTGTCCGGGGCCATCGCGATGGTCTTGCGAACGCAGTCCTTCCAGTTGTCCCAGTCTTCACCGACCATGCCGGCGATCAGGTCGATGTTGATTTGCCGGAAGCCGAGGTCGCGTGCCCAGCCGTAGGAGCGGTGGATTTCGTCTTCCAGGTGTGCCCGGCCGTTGAACTGGAGAATCTCGGGCTTGAAGTTTTCGACGCCCAGCGAGAGTCGCGTGACGCCGAGTTCTTTAAGCGTTTCGAGCTTGTGCTGTTGCAGCGTGCCCGGTTCGCACTCGAACGTCACCTCCGCGGCCTGCTTCCACGGGAAGATCGCCTGCACCTTGGCGAACAGACTTTGAAGTTGGGCCGCGCTGAGGAACGACGGCGTGCCG
>JBBQCQ010000763.1:0-2213 GCA_038318835.1 Gemmatales bacterium
AAGTCGCTCGTCCTCTCGGCCGCGTACCGGCAGTCGGCGAAGGTGACGGCCGACAAACTCGCGAAAGACCCGCAGAACCGGTTGCTCGCCCGCGGCCCGCGGTATCGGCTCGACGCCGAGATGGTCCGCGATCAAGCGATGTTCGTGGGCGGCCTGCTCGTCGAAACGGTCGGCGGGCCAAGCGTGAAGCCGCCGCAACCAGCCGGCTTGTGGGAGGCCGTCGCGTACACCGGGAGCAACACGGCCCGCTTCGCCGCCGACACCGACACGGCGAAGACGCACCGCCGCAGCCTGTACACGTTCTGGAAGCGGACCGCCCCACCGCCGCAGATGACTGCCCTCGACGCGCCGAGCCGCGAGTCGTGTACCGTCCGCCGCGAGCGAACGAACACTCCGCTGCAAGCGCTGCTGCTCATGAACGAGGGGCAGTTCGTCGAAGCCGCCCGCGGCGCGGCCCAGCGGGCCATGAAAGAAGGTGGCGACGACCCGGCCGGCTATCTTTTCAAGCTCATCGTCTGCCGGCCGGCGACCGCCGCCGAGCGAGCGATCTTGAAGGCGACGTTCGAGGAGTTCCGTGCGGACTTCGCCAAAGACCCCGCCGCCGCGAAAAAACTCGCGGCCACGACCGAAGCGAAAGCCGAATCTGTCCCGCTCGCAGCGTGGACGATGGTCGCGAACACAATCTTGAACCTCGACGAAGTCCTCACCAAGTAACGAGGCCGACGATGAATCCGATCCCTGACTTCCTCGCCGGCCAGACGCGGCGGGCGTTTCTCGGCAAGTCCGCCCTCGGCCTCGGCACGGCCGCGCTCTCCACGCTGCTGCCCGGACGCGCTGCGGCATCGGTCCCCGGCCTGCCGCACTTCGCACCGAAGGCCAAGCGGGCGATCTTCCTGCTGATGAACGGTGGGCCGTCGCAGCTCGACCTCTTCGACTACAAGCCGAAGCTCGACGCGATGTTCGACAAGGACTTGCCCGAGAGCATCCGCAACGGCCAGCGGCTGACGACCATGACCAGCGGCCAGAAGCGGTTCCCGCTCGCCCCATCGAAGTATAAGTTCGCGCAGCACGGCAAGGGCGGCATGTGGGTAAGCGAGTTGCTGCCGTGGACGGCGAAGATGGCCGACGACCTCACCTTCGTCCGCACGCTGAACTCCGAGGCGATCAACCACGACCCGGCCGTCACGTACCTCTGCACCGGCAACCAGGTGCCGGGCAAGCCCAGCCTCGGCTCGTGGCTCAGCTACGGCCTCGGCTCCATGAACAAGGACCTGCCAGACTACGTCGTCATGACGCCGTCGTGGACTGGCCGCAAGGAGGCCCAGGCGATCTACAACCGCCTCTGGAGTAGCGGCTTCCTGCCGACCAAGCACCAGGGCGTCGCGCTGCGGTCCCAGGGCGACCCGGTGCTGTTCCTGTCGAACCCCGACGGCGTGGACCCATCAGCCCGTCGCAAGATGCTCGACTCGCTCGGGAAGTTGAACCAGATGCACTTCGACGAAATCGCCGACCCGGAGACGCAGACGCGGATCACGCAGTACGAAATGGCCTTCCGCATGCAGACGAGCGTGCCGGACCTGATGGACCTGTCGAAGGAGGACAAGAAAACGCTGGAAATGTACGGCCCGGAGGTGACAAAGCCCGGCACCTTCGCAGCGAGTTGCCTGCTCGCCCGCCGGCTCATCGAACGCGACGTGCGCTTCGTGCAACTGTTCCACCGCGGGTGGGATCAGCACGGCAACATCGCCGGCGACCTGCCTAACCAGTGCCGCGACGTGGACCAGGCGGGGTACGCCCTCGTGACGGACCTGAAGCAACGCGGGCTGCTGAAAGACACGCTCGTCGTCTGGACCGGAGAGTTCGGCCGCACCGTGTACTGCCAGGGCGGGTTGACGAAGGAGAACTATGGCCGAGACCACCACCCGCGGTGTTGGACCATGTGGATGGCCGGCGGCGGTATGAAGCCGGGGTTCGTGTACGGCGAAACCGATGACTTCGGTTACAACATCACCAATGACCAGGTTCACTTGCACGAGTTCAACGCGACCGTCCTGCACACGCTCGGCATCGACAACAATCGGTTCACCGCGAGAGCACAGGGGCTTGACCAGCGGTTGACCGGCGTCGAGGAACACCACGCCGTGAAAGCCTTGTTCGCGTAACCTTCGGCCCGATTTCTGTTTCGCGGTCCTGTCTCGGTCCTAAAATGGTAT
>JBBQCQ010000764.1:0-2209 GCA_038318835.1 Gemmatales bacterium
TGCGATTCACCCGGCACCTTACGGTGCTCGGCTCGCCAGTCAGGCGTGGCCCGCCACGACGGACGGTTGCAAGATCGGTCCTAACTCCTCGAACAGGTGATCGAGAATGCCGGCGATGGCCCCCTCGGCTTTCGTGGTCGCGGCGGGGGCGAGGCGACATCGGTCGCGGTACGGAGCGAGTTTCCGCCTCGCAGATCGTTCCGCGAGGTCTGCCATCATGTTCGGTTCCAGACCGAGCAGCTTGCCGTGCATTGCAATCAGCGGCGGGGCGAACAAGTTGGTGACGGCCGCCACGGCCACGGCGAGGTAGTCGAGGACGAATTCGAGTTCCACCCGCACGCGGCCGAGGTCTTCGGCAGCATATGCGAGCGCCTCGTCCACCGTCAGCGACTTTTGCACCTTCGCGGACACGAGGCGGGCGAACGTCGTATCGGTGGCGACCGTCTCCAGGCAGCCGATGTTGCCGCACCCGCACCGCTCGCCGTTCAGCACGACCGTGAGGTGTCCGAGTTCCCGCGGCAACCCGATGTGCTGGCCGATCAGCCGCCCACCGACCAGGCAGCCGACGCCGAGGCCGCCGGTGTAGTCGATCACACACAGGTCGTCCATCTGGTGAACCCGCCGCTCGCCGAGGCAGAGGGCGTCGTTCTCCTGGATGAGCACTGTCGTGAGGCCGAGGCGGTCCCGCAGGTCGCGGCTGGGGTGTTGGTCGTCGATCTGGTGCAGGTTCGGCGAGAAGACCGACAGGTCGCCGGTCACGTCGATGATGCCCGGCAGACTGAGGCCGATGCCGAGAATGCGGGTGTTCGGTCGTTCCATCCAGGCCCGCGCGTGGCGTTCAATTTCCGCGAGCAGACGGCCATAGGTGTGTGGCGTGGGGAACTGAATGAGGCTGTCGAAGTTTGGGCTGCCGTCGATCCCGCCGAGCATCATTTTGCAGAACTCCGGCTCGATGGAGATGCCGAGCACCTGCACGCCGCCGGACGCCAGCCGCAGGATTTTGCCCGGCCGGCCGGGGCCAGAAATTTCCGCGTCCGTCTCTTCGATGAGGCCGGTGCGGACGACCTGCACGACGGACGACGACACGGTCGTCGGGCTGATGCCGGTGAGGCGGGCTATGTCGGCCCGCGACATCGGCCCCTTCGACTTCAGCGCCTCGACGACAGCCCGCTGCGTCATCCGGCCGAGCAGTTGCGGGCGAAGGTTCGAGGTGACTTCGTCGGACATTGTTCCTCCCGTGCGGAGTTCGGAGCGCGGAGTCCGGAGTGGAAACTCGGATCGGTTTGGTTTTCAAATCCGCACTCCGCGCTCTAAACGATCCCCTCAGTCATCAACATGCCGATTGTCGTTTCCATCGCCTTCACGGTCTTCGCCACGTCGGCGGCGGTGTGTTCGCAGCTCGTCATGCCGGCCGTGCCCCACCAGTCGACACCGTTGAGCAGCATCCCCTGGCGGAGGGCGTACACCTGCTTCATGTTCTTGAGGCCGTCGAGGATGTTCACATCGTTGTCGAACGGCACGTAGCCATCGTTGACGCCGGCGGCCGGCGGGCGGGGGCCGGTGTAGTTCGGCACCACGCGGATCATGCTGAAGTCGCCGTAGGCCAGCCACGGCCAGTCGTTGGCGGCGAACATCGCGTTCAGGTCGGTGCGGAGTTTCGTCGCCATCTCGTTCGCCACGCGGCCCGGTTCGCCGGTAGCGACTCGCTTCAGGGTCGCCACGCCGGCCGACGCCGACAGCGGGTTGGCGTTGTATGTGCCGGGATGCTTCATCTTTGGCTTGCCCGGTCGCGGTTCGAGGAACGCGAGGATGTCCGCCCGCCCCGCGAGGCACCCGCCGGGCAGGCCGCCCGCGAGAATCTTCGCCATCGGCGTTAGGTCCGGCGTCACGTCGTAGAACGCCTGCGCTCCGCCCGGCGACACGCGGAAGCCGGTGATGACTTCGTCGAAGATCAGGACACGGCCGAGGCGCGTGCAAATCTCTCGCAGCCCCTTCAGGAACTCGCCGCGGATCGGCACCGCCCCCCAGTGGCCGCCGGTCGGTTCGAGGATAACGGCCCCGATGCCGTCGTCGTGCGTGAGCGTGTCTTCGAGGTGGTTCAGGTCGTTCGGCGGGATCGACACGCAGTACGCGGCCACGCCGTCCGGCACGCCGGGCACGTGCGGCATGTCATACGGCGGGTCGGCCGACACCGTCACGTAGTCGTGCC
>JBBQCQ010000765.1:0-2204 GCA_038318835.1 Gemmatales bacterium
GAAATCAGCAACCCGGACGACACCACCGGCCTGCAACCCGGCGTGCAGCCCGAAGTCTTCCGGATGAAGACGATCTTCCAGAACCTCGGCGACGAGGAACTTTTCCTGGCCGACACGCAGGTAAACTGGGAGGAGCAACTCCGCACGCTGAAGATTCGCAAGCAGCAACTGACCGACCGCCTCGCCGAGTTCGCGAAGCCCGCCGGCACGACTAGCAGCGGCGGACAGTAACTCACCACAGCACGACACACGGCCACGACCAGAGGATTTCTCGATGAACACGCTCGGCAAAACGCTCGTCTTCTTCGTGCTGGTGCTCAGTCTGATCTGGAACTACCTTGTGGTGAGCGCCTACGCCACCCGCACGAACTACAAGCTCGAACTGGAGCGAACGCAGAAGCTGTACACCGAGGCGGCGAAGGCGGCGACGAACGCCGTCAAGCAGACCGAAGAACAGAAGTCCGCCTCCGACGCGACGATCGCGCAACTGCAATCGGACCTGCGGAGTGCCCTGGCCCGCCAGAAGGCCGCGGAAGACGACAGCGCGAACTACAAAAACCAGGTCGCCGAGATCGGCAAGGACAAGGAAAAGTTCGTGGTCGATGCGAAGTTGCTCCAGACCGGCAACCAGACGCAACTTTCGCAGGTCGATCTGCTCCGCACGCAGGTCAACACGCTGGACACGAAATTGAACGCGGCCACCATCGCCGAGCAGAAATCCGCCAACGAAACGCTGCAAGCCCGCATCGAACGCGATGCCGCCAACCGCCGGTCGGAAGACCTGGAGAAGAAACTCCTCGACACGACCGACGCCCTGACGACCGTGAAGAACGGCGGCATCGGCGGCGTCGGCACGCAACGCATTCCGCCGAGCGATCCGAACTTCAAGGCGACGATCGTGACCGTGGCCGACAACCTGATTGAGATTAACCTCGGCTCGAACGCGAAGCTGCAAAAGGGCGAAGTCCTCGACATCTCCCGGCCGAGCGAGCAAAAGTACCTCGGCAAGATCGTCATCGAACGGGTGAACCCGTTCGGCGCGACCGGCCGGTTCAAGCCCCTGGCCGGCGTTGTGAAGCCGAGCGAAGCCGACCGGCCCCGCAAGGGCGACACCGTCAGCGTCATCAAGTAACCCCGCGCCGAGGATTCGCACCATGGCCAAGCGCAAGACCATCGACGACGACGCGGACGACACCCCGACGACACCGAGCGACGCCTACGTCGGCCTGTTGGGCATTTGCCTGGTGGCACTGCTCGTGGCCGCGACGCTCTTGTACCTCGACTTCGACGCGCAAGACACGGGCACGCCGAAGCCGGCCGATCCGGTCATCAAGCTCGCCGACACCGGGCTGAACAAGCCGAAGGCTGTCGCCCCCGCCCCGAACTGACCGAGGAGACGCACCGATGGCCGAGAAACTGCCGCCCCGTCCGTCGCCCGGCTATGTGGGCATGTTGGGCCTGACCTGCCTGGCGATGCTCGTGGGCATCGTGGCGATGGCCCTGGAAGCCGGGGAGTATAGCTGGGACCCAAAGCCGAAGGCGACGCAGAAGATCGAACTGCCGAAATCGCTGGCCACGGCGTCACTTGACCTGCCGCCCGCCGCGGTGGCCGAGGCCACACCCGAACCGCAACCAACGGCCGTGGCCGAGGCGAAGCCGGAGCCGGAGCAACCGACGCCCGCCGTGGCGAAGACCGAACCGGTCGCAGTTCCCGCGGTGCCACCCGTCGCGGCGGTCAAAACGGAACCCGCTGTGCCGGTCGCGGGGCCGACTCCGTCGCCGTTGAACTTCAACCGTCCGAAGCCGCCGTCCGCCGAACCGGAGAAGCCAGCCGAGGCTCCGAAGCCCGGCCTGCCGACGCCCTCGCCACTGCGGATCGGCCGGTAAGACGACCCTGAAAACGACGACGCACGGCCGGGAGAATGCACGGCCATCGCGCCGTGAAAGACAACCAGCCGAAACGCTCCGAGGCCATCGTCACACTCGTCGGGAAGCCCCGGGAAGGCGAGTTGGAAGCCCTCACACATCGGGGCTACGAGACGAACGAGCACGGACACGGTCGGCGGCGGCTACCTCTACATCGCCGCCCAGGGCACGCTGGCCTGCGTGGATGTGAAGACTGGCGAGGAAAAGTACAAGGAGCGCCTGCCGAAGTCGCGGACGGTGACAGCCTGCCCGCTGGCCGTCGGCAACCGCCTGCTGAT
>JBBQCQ010000766.1:0-2202 GCA_038318835.1 Gemmatales bacterium
ACCTCGGCTTCCGCTTCGACAAGCTCATGTCCAACGGCGTCTGGCACCGCGACGCGGCTCACCTGACCGACATCTTCACGCAACTCCGCGACGCCGGCTTCACCGGCAAGCTCGGCCTGAGCGTGGACAAGTTCCACGGCATGGAGATCGCCAAGCTCGTCGAGTACTGCCGTGTGGCCCGGCGGGTGTTCGCGCGCGATACGATCCTGTCCTTGAACTACGCGAGTCGGGCACCAGAGAAGGGGCTGGAGCCGATCCACCGGCTGGCGAAGGAACTGGACGCGGTTATCGACTGGTCGCCGCTACTGAACCACTACCTGCTCGTGAGCGATGACCTCACGATGACGCTGAACTGGAACCACCTGGCCACCGTCGAGCGGGCGGAAGGCCTCGGCGGCGCGAGTCCGTGGGACGGCGAGTGGTTCAAGGAGGATTACTGCGAAGGGCCGGGGCAGGCGCTGATCGTGAACCCGAAGGGCGAGGTGAAGCCGTGCTGCGGCTTCGCGAGCGACCTGGATCAACTGACGATCGGCAACGTCCACACCGACACGGTGGAAGAGATCATCGCGTTCGGCCGCGACCACCCCTACGTCGGCACGCTGTTCCGCGACGGCCTGACGGCGATCCGCGACGAGATTCTGGCCCGCGACCCGAATGCGCTGCCGGGGGCGACGAGCAACCACTGTTACTTCTGCTGGCACGTCCTGACCCGGGGCCTCGCGGCTGGCGTCAACGGCGGCGGCGGCAAGGTCGGCAACTGGACCGGCGACCGCCCGAACGCGACGGGGGAGCTGATCCAACTCGGAATCAAGGCGAGCCGAGTTCCGTGAGGAACCGGGTGAATCGCGTTGCCATTCACCCGGTATCTGACGGTGCTCGGCTCGCCAACACTCCGTCACGCTCATGCCGCCCGCGACACCACCTCGTCCTTCAGCTCGTCCTTCAGCCCCAGCACGCGGCGGTAGACGGCCAGCGTTTCGAGGGCGGTTCGCTGCCAGGTGAACGGCCGGGCGTGGGCCACGCCGCCGCGACGCAGTTCGGCCTCGTAGTCACGGTCGGTCGCGGTGCGGTGCAGCACGGCCCGCCAGGCGGTCACGTCGGTCGTGTCCACGAACGCGGCGTGACGGCCGACCACTTCGCGGACTGCGGCCGACGAATTCGCCGCGATCACGCCGCCGCCGCAGGCGAGCATCTCGATGGGCGGCAAGCCGAAGCCCTCGTAGTGCGAGGGGAACAGCAGGGCCGTCGCGCCGCCGTAAATCGCCGGCAAGTCGGCGGCACTCACGTAGCCGAGGCGGATCACGCCGGCCGGGTGCGCCGCCAGGAACTCGCGCTCCGGCTCGGACTTCCAACCCCACGGCCCGGCGAGGACCAGCGGACAGCTTTCGCGCACGCTCGGCGGCAGGTCGGCGAACGCCTTCAGGGCCGTCAGGATGTTCTTCCGCGGCTCGATGGTGCCGACGCACAGAAAGTACCGCGGCGGCAGCTTCAACCGCGTGCGAACTTCGTCTAACTCATGCGGCGGCAGTGGGCGGAACTCATCGCCGACGCCGACCCACACGGCCGTGATTTTGTGCGGGTTCACGCCGAGCGTTTCGATCAACTCGCGACGGACTTCGTGCGTTAACGTTAGCACGTGCTCGGCTCGCCGCAACGCCGGGCCGAAGTGCCGTTCGTGGTGATGCACGCGGTCGGCCGGGTGCCATTCGGGATGCAGCAACACCGACAGGTCGTGGGCCGTGACGACCGTCGGCAGGCCGGTGGCGAACGGGATAAAGTTCGGTTCGTGATACAGTTCGTAGCCGAGGGCGTGACAGTGGCGGGCGAAGTGGACGCCGACGGCTGTCTTGCCGAGGTGCTTCAGCAAGCCCTTGAAGGCTGGCACGAGCGACCCGCCACGGCCGGGCTTACCGGAGCCACCGCCGCCCGCGAACTTCAGCGCGCGGCGGATGACGTGCGATCGCGACTCGCCGGGGTAGAGCGCGACGGCGTCGCCAATCTCGGCGTGCAGCCGCGCGACGTAGTGACCGATGCCAGTCTTCGGCTTCAGGGCGGCGAGGCCGTTCATCACCACGCGCATCTACGCGACCCTCTTCAGTGATGTAGCCGCAGGCTTTAGCCTGGGGAAGGCTCCCTCCGGCGAGCGTCCCGGTGTCGTGCCGGCAGTCCGCAGTCGGTGGAAGTCTTCCGCAGGCTGAAGCC
>JBBQCQ010000767.1:0-2200 GCA_038318835.1 Gemmatales bacterium
CACTCCGTTCCGAAGACTCCGCGTCGCCACTAAACGGTTACTGGTTGAACAGGAACGCCTTCGTGTTCAGGAGCGCCCACACAAGGTTTTCGTAGGCTTGCTTCTTGTCCTTGGCGTTCTTTTCCAGGTGCGCATTCGCCAGTTGTAGTTGGTCCGCGGTCGGCGGCTTGCCAACGGCGGCGAGGAAGAGTTCCGCGATCTTCACGTCGTCCGGCCGCGGGTCTTTCGCCAGCTTGTCAGCTCGGCCAGTGCCGCGGGCGATTTTGTCTTGCACCTCTTGCGAATTCAGCATATGCAGCGTCATCGCCAGGCTAGCCTCGTTCACCCGCTCGCACTCGCAGGCGCTGATCCGTTGCGGTCGGCCGAAGACGTCGAGGAAGTAGCTGGTGAAGGACTCGTCGGGGAGCATGATCGCCCGCTGGGGGGCGTTCTTGTCGGATGGCAGGCCGCCGAACTGCGACGGGCTGTCGGTCACTTTGCACACCGCGTCGAACACCACCTCGGCACTCAGCCGCTTCGGGTAGTAACGGGCGAACGACTGCTTGTCTGCCTTGTTGAAATCGTTCGGCACCGCACTCAAGGCGTAGGTGCGGCTCTTGCAAATTGTCTTCACGAGAGCCTTGAGCGAGAACTGGTCGGCCACGAGTGATTTCGCCAGGGAGTCGAGTAGTTCCGGGTTCGACGGTGGGTTCGTCACGCGCATGTCGTCCAGTGGATCGACGATGCCGCGGCCGAAGAAGTGCGCCCAGTAGCGGTTCGCCACGGCCTTCGCGAAGAACGGGTTCTTCGGGTCAATCATCCAGTCGGCGAGTTTCTCCCGCGGGTCGTCGGTGCGGTCGACCTCCACGGCGTCGGCGTCGAGTGGCTTCAGCGGCGCGGTCTTGTTCAGCCGCTTGTTCGTCACGCTGCCGGTGGACTTCACGTAGATGAGTTGCCGGCGGTCGTTGTTATTGTTCTGCTGCCCCGGTGTGGCTATCGGCTTCTTGCCAACGCGGCCGAAGAACGCGGCGAAGCCCCAGTAGTCGTCCTGGCTCCACTTCTCGTAGGGGTGATGGTGGCACTGGGCACACGCCATCCTCTGGCCGAGGAAGACTTGCGACACGTCATCGACGAAGTTCTCTGGCGTCGCGACTTCCTTGTACCACACGGTCGGCGGCGACTTCAGCTCGTCGCCGGTGGCGCAAATGATGTCGCGGGCGAACTGGTCGTAGGGCTGATCGGCGGCCATCGCCTCGCGAATCCAGGTGTGGAACGCGAAGGTGCCCGTCGCGCGGCCGGTCTGTCCTTTCCGCTTCACGCGGAGCACGTCGGCCCACTTGTTCGCGAAGTAGTAGGAGTATTCCGGCGTCTCCACGAGGCGGTCGATGAGCTTATCCCGCTTGTCGGCGGCCTTGTCAGCGAGGTACGCCGTCACGGCCGCGACGTCAGGCAGGGTGCCAGTGATGTCGAGGTACGCCCGGCGGACGAAGGCCGCGTCGGTCGCGTCTTCCGAAGGCACGAGGCCGAGTTCCCGCCACTTCTTCGCGGTAAATTCATCGACGACCGTCTTCGGCTGGAACGCGAACGCTTCCTTCGGGCCGGGCTGTGGGACGATGCCGCGGAAGACCGTGACCTGCCCGGAGAAACGGACCATGACGGCCGCCTGCCCGGTCATCGACAGTGTGCGAACGAGGCCGGTGCCGTCCACGACGGCGACTTCGGTTTCGTTGCTCTCGAACTGCGTGCGACGGGTCACGTCTTCGACGCTGCCATCGGAGTAGTGGGCGTGGACGGCGAGTTGCTGCCGGCCCTGGCGGTCGATGACCCGCGATTCCGGGTGGACGGTCAGCTTCGTGATCGTCGGATCGGTCGGTTCGCCGTAGGGCATGCCGGTCGCGATCCAACGGCGGAGAACCTTGTACTCCTCGGAGCCGGGTTCGATCTTCTTACCGCCGCCGTGTGGGACTTGCCCCGTGGCCTTCGTGAGGAACAGCGAGGCGTCGGGGGATGCTGGCATCAGGCGGCGGCCGCGGCCTTCCTTCAGGAGCGTCGAGTAATCGAGTTCTGGGTCGAAGCCGAGCAGCGACAACCGGAAGCCGTTCTGGCCCTGAATCTTGCCGTGGCAACCGCCGCTGTTGCAGGACATCTTTGTAAGGATCGGCTCGACCTGGTTGTTGAAGTTGATCGGCCGTGGTGTTTCCATCGAGGAGACCGTCACCGG
>JBBQCQ010000768.1:0-2199 GCA_038318835.1 Gemmatales bacterium
GAAGGCGTACACCAGCTTGCGGATGCGGTCCATGCCCTCGATGAACCCCGGCCCCCACTGGCCGAGTTGAGCGGCCGAGAAGTTGTTGACCTTGATCGCCTCGCTCACCGCGTCGGCGGCCATCGACCCGGATCGGAAGGCGAGTTGCAGGCCCGTCCAGTAGATCGGGTCGAGGAACCCGAAGGCGTCGCCGACCAGCACCCAGCCGTCGCCGGCACACCGGCTGGACCGATACGTATAGTCCTTCGTCGTGCGGAACACGTCCACCCGCTCCTTGCCATCGATGCGGGCCTTCACGGCCGGGCAGTTTTCGACTTCCCGCCAGAAGATGTCTTCGATGGAGCTGTCGTCGCGGAAGAGGTCTTCCTTCTCGGCCACCACGCCCACGCTGACGATGTCGTTATGCTGCGGGATATACCAGAACCAGCCCTTCTTGTCCTTCAGTTGCAGGACGAGGGTGGCCCCCACGTCGAACTTGCCGGGCGTGCGGTGTGCCCCCTTGAAGTAGCTCCACACGGTCGCCTTCTGCAACTTTGGGTCGGGGTTCCGCAACTTCAGCCGGTGCGCGATCACCGACGACTGCCCGCTGGCATCGATCACGACCTTCGGAGTCAGCGTCTCTTCGTTCCCGTCCTTGTTCTTGATGCGGACGCCGGTTTGCCGGTCGCCGTCGAACGTCACGTCGAGCACGCGGGTTTCTTCCCGCACGTCCACGCCGTAGCTCTCAGAGTTGCGGAGCAGTTGCTCGTCGAACTCGCTGCGGAGCACCTGCCACGTTTGCGAACATTCGTGCGGGTTGTTCTCGAAGAAGTAGAACGGCTGCGATTCCTGGCCGCTGGCGTTGACGAACTGCACCGAGAACTTCTGGACGAAGTTGCTGGACTTCATTTTCTCCAACATGCCGAGCCGGCGGAGAATCCAGTACGTGTCCGGCATGAACGATTCGCCGATGTGGAACCGCGGGAACTTCTCGCGCTCCAGGAGTGTGACGCTGTGCCCGTGCTGGGCGAGGATGGTGGCCGCCGTACTGCCGGCCGGGCCGCCGCCTATCACGACGACATCGGGTTGCTTGACCATGTGCGATCCCAGTGGGGAAGGGTTGGTGTGTCTATCATAGTACCGCGACGGGGCGGATTTCTAACGCCGTTACCGGCGTATCCCCCGCACCAGTTGCCAGAGGCCTCGCCAGCGGTCGCGCCAGCGGCGGGCGTGGGTCAGCCGCAGCACACCACGAGCGATGTCCCCCTGGCCGGCCCGGTTCTCGGCGTGCGGGCGGAACGTGCCCTTCCGCACCGTCACCGCCTGCGGCACCGTCATTTCCAGCAGACCCTCAGCCCCTTGCGTGACGCCCCAGCCGCTCGACTGCCGGCCGCCGAACGGCGTCTCCGGGTGGGCCGTCGGGGCGATCACGTCGTTGATGACGACCGTCCCCACGGGCAGCTTCGCGGCGAATTCTTCGGCCGTCGCCATGTTCGCCGATACGATCGACGCCGTCAGGCGGAACGGCGACTGGGCGTGGAATTTCAACGCCTCGTCGTGCGTCTCGAACGGCGTCACCGTGATGAGCGGGGCGAACAGCGAGTCGCGATTCGCGGCCAAGTTCGGTTGCTCCTGCCGGTTCAGGATTAGCGTCGGCCGTACGTCCCCCGTCGGGACGGGAACAACTTCGCACCCCGCGGTCGATGCCTCGCCGACCATCTGCCCGGCCCGAACCGCCTCGCCGGGCGTGACGAGGGACACTGGCTTCGCCGCCATCACCAGCGGCTTCAGGGCCGCGACCAGCGGTTCGTAGACACCCTTCTCGGCGAAGACCCGCCGCACGCCAAGGCAGGTCTGGCCGTTGTTCAGCGTGCTGCCCCACCACGCGAGGCGGGCGGCGGCTTGCGGGTCGGCGTCAGCCAGCACGAACACCGCGTCGCACCCGGAGAGTTCCAGCGTGGACGGGATCAGCCGTTCGCCGAGCCGCGTTGCCAGCTTGCGGCCGACGGCTTCCGACCCGGTGAAGTGCAGGAAGTCGATGTCCGCTTCGACCAACTGCGGCCCCGCCTCACGGGTCGCCGGCAACTTCCGAAGTAAATCGGCCGGGACGCCAGCCCGGATGAACAATTCGTGCAGCAGGTCGGCCGTGCGCGGGGCTTGCTCGCTCGGCTTCCACACGATGCCGTTGCCCGCCACGAGGGCGTGCAGGATCGGCACGGC
>JBBQCQ010000769.1:0-2198 GCA_038318835.1 Gemmatales bacterium
CAACCGCCTCGCGATGAGCGTCCACACGGTGGACACCCACCGCGAGCGGATGAAGAAAAAGCTCAAACTCTCCAACGGGGCCGCACTCACCCGCCAGGCGTTGGAATGGAAGTTAAAGGCGCGGCTCGTCCGTCACGGCGCGGCCGGTCGAAACGGGGCCGGGCCGAGTGTGTAGTTACATTCACGACGTGTCTGTAGCAATGTCACTGTCCCCATCAGAGATATTTCATCTACTGACCCGCGTTCCGGGGGGCGTACTGTACAGCCTTAAAGTGATTGCGCCACAGGGAGTATAGGTCGATGACGCCCTCCGAGTTATCCCGCGCCGTCCTCAATGCCGCAGAGAATGACCACGGCACGAACATGCCGGAACTCACCGCCCCGTGACGTACACATGAGGTGTCCACGCATGAACGAAACCGCTCCCACGGCTTCGACCAGCGCCTCGGAACTGTTCGAATCGCACCGCCACGTGGCCGTCCGCCTCGCGGGCCGGTACCGGGCCAAGTCACCCCCATGGGTTTCCCACGACGACCTGTTCCAGGAGTGTAAGATTGCCCTCCTGCGGGCGTCGAAGGGCTTCGACACCCGTCGCGGGATCGTGTTCTCGTCCTACGCGACGGTCATCGTCGCCCGCGCCGCCCGGGCGTTCATCCGCCGCGAGTACCGGCAGGGGTTCAGCGGCATCGGCACCACCGGCACGGCGGACGACTTCCGCCTCCGCTCCCGCCGCGTGGACGGCGGGGAGGTGGCCGAGTTGGTTACGGACGCGCAACCACTCCGGGTCATGTGGAACAAGGAGCGGTGGGACCTCATCTTGAAGTGCCTGAGTACCCGCGAGCGGCGGGTGTTGGAACTCCGCCTATTCGAGGAACTGACCAACCGTCAGGTCGGCGAGGTCCTCGGCTGCGGACCGTCGCGGGTCAACTTCCTCTGGAAGTCCGCCATCAAACGGATCAAATTCAACGCCATCCACACGGTTGATACCGTCTGAGCCGCGGCCGGCGTATTGCCGTGCCATTCCGAGTAGTCGGGAACACTACAACAGGTGGGCCGGGTTCCCTCGGTCGATGGTACGGCCCCCATGTCCGCCCCCGCACGATTGACGCTGGCGATCCCCTATTACCGGGGGCGAGACTACCTCCGCCGGACGGTCGAATCGGTTCTGGCGCAGCGGGACGGCCGGTGGCAGTTGGTCGTCTGCGACGGCGGGGGCGATGCGGTGGGCGGCGTGGGCGAATGGCTGGCCGGCTATGCCGACCCGCGGATCGGGTACCAACTGCCGGCCGGGCCGGTGGGAATCGCCGAGAACTGGAACCGCTGCCTGACGGCCGGCGAAACCGACCTCATCGCCCTCCCCCACGCCGACGACGAACTTCTACCCGACTACGTTGGCCGCACGATCACCACGGCCGACCGCCACCCGACCGCCGCCGTCCTGTTCTGCGAGTCGCGGATCATCGGGCCGACCGGCGAAGCCCGGTTTTCGTTCCCCGATTACTGCAAGCGCTTCTTCCGCCCGAACCGCGGCCGGATCGTCCGCCTTCACGGCGACCGCGGCCTTCGGGCGGTCATGCGGGCCGATTTCATCATGTGCCCGACGATGTGCTTCCGTCGCAGCCGCCTGGGGCCGCGGCGGTTTGACCCCCGGTGGCGGCAGGTGTTGGACCTGGAATTGATCGCGCGGCTGCTCCTGGCGGGCGAAACCCTGGTCGGCGTGCCGGACGTGCTGTACGCCTACCGTCGGCACCCCGGTAACGCGACGGCGGCCCAGACGCAAACGCTGTTGCGGTTTCACGAGGAGCGGGCGTTGTACGACGAAGTCGCGGCCGCCGCCGCCGCCCGCGGGTGGGACCGCACCGCGGCCGTGGCCCGCCGCGGGGACATCATTCGGCTGAACCTGGGCTTCTGCACCCTTCTCGACGTGCTCCGCCGGCGCTGGGGCGATGCCGGGCGGAAGGGCCGACTGCTCGCCCGCTTGTCGGGGCAAGGACCGCCATGCGGGTCGCACTGAACGCCCTGTACGTTGGCCCCGGCGTCGCGGGCGGGAAGGTGTACCGCGACGGGTTGCTCCGCGGGTTCGCCTCGCTCGACACGGACGAATCGTTCGACGTGTACACCCGTCGCACGCCCGACTTGCCGCCGGTCTCGCCCGAGCGGATTCGGGCCCGTCCGACCCCGATCCCGGACGCGAGCAC
>JBBQCQ010000770.1:0-2195 GCA_038318835.1 Gemmatales bacterium
GTCCACATCGACCGGGTTGGCGAGGGTGCCGTTCACGACGGAATTCAGTTCGACCTTCTGGGCCTCGCTGGTGTCGTTGTTGGGTTCCTTCTCGTTCACTTCGGGCTTATCGCCGACGACGAACAGCCTCGGGTTGCTGATACCCCACTTGTTGACCACACGCACATCGTAGGCCCCCGGCGGTACGTCGGCGGCCACACTGATTTTGAACTTCGCCTCCGTCGGCGGGGCGGCCTTCTTATTCATCTTCGGCGCATCTTTTTTCTTCGGGTCCGGCGGCGGGTCGGCCGGTGGTGCGACGAGATCGGCCTTCAGGCCAGGGTGCGAGAACATCAGTCCGGTGGCGTCGTCGAGGTCGGTGCCGAGGGTGGTCACGTCCACGCTCGTGCCGGCCTTCGCGCCGACCGGCATGACGGAGTTAATCCGCGGTTGAGGCAGGATCGCCACCGGCTGTTGGCCGAAGGCGACCGACGCGATGAGGAACGCGACCGCCAGGAGAGGCCGGCGCATGGGAAAACTCCGGGGAGCGAGCCGAGAGCGGGTGGAACCCGCAGGGGTGGGTAAGAAGATGGTAAACCGCCGAGCCGTCGCGGTCAAGCGGCGGATGCAATCCGTACAACAGCGGCGGGCGAGGGAAACACAAAACTAAGGACTCGGCGATGGAATACCTGCTCGGTTTCGTGGTCGGCCTGGTGATCGCGGGCTTCCTGTTCACGGTCGTGATGATTGCCCGCGCCGGTAGCATCGGCCGGGCATCGTGGGGGCTGAACGTGGCCGGCCGGGCGAACCTCGACCCCTCCTTCGCGAACAAGATCAACGAACTGATGGGCCTCCCGGCTCAGGCCGCCACGATCGCGCCGCCGCCGCCGACCGCGATTGCACCACCGCCGAAGCCGACGATCGCGAAGCCGTCCGGCGAACCGCTGCGGTTGCTCGCGCTGTTGCAGTCGGAAGCCCGCCTGCTCGACTTCCTGCTGGAAGACATCGGCGGCTACCAGGACGCGCAAGTCGGCCAGGCCGTGCGGGACATCCACCGCAAAGCTCAGGGCGTGTTGAAACAGCACCTGACGCTCGAACCGATCGTGGCCGGCACGGAAGGCGACAAGGTCACGGTGCCAGCCGGCTTCGACCCGTCGGCGATTCGCGTCCTCGGCAACGTGACCGGCCAGCCACCATACACCGGCGAAGTGCAGCACCCCGGCTGGCGCGTCCGCGAGTTGAAGTTGTCGCCGCTGCCGAGCGGCCAGGACGCCTTCGTGGTGCAACCGGCCGAGGTGCAGTTGGCGTGACCGCCGATCACGATCAACGGTTCAAGACGATCATCCGCGAATTCTTCGCGGACTTTCTTCGATTGTTTTTCGACGATTGGGCCAGGCGGTTCGACCTGTCGAACGTCGAGTGGCTCGACACCGAACTGCTCCCCGACCCGCCGGCTGGCGACCGGCATCTGCTCGACCTTGTTGCCCGCCTGCATACGCTGGAACCCGTGGACGGGGTCGAGGCATGGCTGGCCCTCGTCCACATCGAGATCGAATCACCCGACAAGACGACCCTGCTCAAGCCCCGCCTGCCGAGCTACTACATCCACCTACGCGAGCGGTACCAACTGCCGGTGCTGCCCATCGTCATTTACCTCAAGGTCGGGTTGGACGGCCTCGGCCTCGATACGGTCGTCGAACAGTTCTGGGAACTCGACGTGTTGACCTTCCGCTACCTCTACGTCGGCCTGCCCGGTCTGGACGCGGAACCGTACCTGCACGGCGACAACTGGCTCGGCGTGGCCCTGTCGGCCCTCATGCGAATCCCGAAGCCGCTGATCGCCGAGTACGGGGCAGCCGCGTTGCGGCGGTTGGGCGAAGCGCCGCTGACGGAGCAACAGCGGTTCCTCCTGGGTGAGTGCGTCGAGGCGTACCTCCCCATCGACCCGTCGCGGCAACAGGAATTCGACCGTATACTGGAGGAGAAGAGTACCGAGGGAGTCCGAGCGATGAACAAGACGCGATTCGAAAGGGCGATGGAACAAGGGTTGGAGAAGGGCCTGGAGAAGGGCCGCGAGATCGGCCGACGGGCGATGCAATTGGAACTACTGGAGGCCGTGATCGCCGATCGGTTCGGCCCGCTTTCGGATGAGACGCTCGCGAAATTGCGAGCGTTGCCCGACGACGCCCTTCGGCAACTGGCGGTCGGCATCTACA
>JBBQCQ010000771.1:0-2192 GCA_038318835.1 Gemmatales bacterium
CTTTGAAGGTTAAGTTCGTGGCGGTTCCGTCTTCGCCGATGACGAGGTCGGTGTTGCGTTCGAGTTGCTTGAGTTGCCCACGAAGGAAGTAGAACTTTTTCGATCGCACTTCCGGCTTGCCGTCCCCCTCCAGAATGCTCACTTCGTAAATGTGGTTAATCGAGCGGTCCCAGATCATCGCCACCCGCACGCCGTTCGCGGACGTGGTGATGCCGTTGAAGACGATGAAGGGAGCGATGTCTTCCGGCTTCGCCTTGAAGACCGGCTCCGGCTTATCGACAACCTCCTTCTTCTCGATTTTCACCACCGGCAGCGGGCCGTGGAAGGCGTCGCGGGCTTCCATCACGAGGTAATCGCGGGTTTGCTGGTCCATGTTCGCGGCGAGCACGGAGGGGAAGAGTGGCGTCTTCTGCTTGCGGCTCGCTTCCGGCAGGTGCTGCATGGCGGCGTAAGCCCCGGTGCCGCCGGCGGCGGCCACGGCCTCCGGGATCGGCAAAAGCGTGCGGCGGGGTTCGGCCCCGTCGAGGATGATCGCGTCGGTGTGTAGCGTCACTTCCAGGTCGGCCCGGTCGGCCCCGCGACGGGCGATGCCGCCGTTGTTGCCGTCTTTCTCAACCCGTTTGATGTCGATGTTCGTGATCTGGTGCAGCAGGTTCAGGTCGTAGTACCCCTTCAGCACCTTCACCAACACGGGCAGTTCGACCTTTTGCATGCGGATGTCGTACCCGATGCGGACGTAGGCCGGCTTCTTCGGGGCCAGTTCGGGCACGCCCCGGACTTCGCCGCCGTCCTTCGGCACGATCGTGTACCCGGCGGGCACGCCGGAATCGCGGAGCAGGTAGCTCAGCGTTGCCTCGTACTCTCGCTTTGCCACATCGACGTTAGCCGGTAGGCTTCGCTTCTTGGCAGCGGGCAGTCGCTTCAGATCGCGGCGGAGTTTATCGAGGGTCGTACTCTTATCGCTGACCTCGCCCAGCAGGCGTGTTTCTTCGGCCTGCGCCTGTTTCAGCGGGAGCCAGATCATCTGGTAGACGCCATAGACGACCCCCAGCAGACCGAGGACGCCCACGACGAGCAGCATACGCTTTTCACGACTGGTCATCGGTTATTCCCTCCCTCGGGGTTGCCAGCGGGCGGGTCGTTGGGTGGTTCATCCGGGCCGGGAACGGCCGGGATTTCGGGTTCGGCCGCGACAGGCTTCGGCAGCGTCACGCGGAGCAAGCCGGCGTAATCGACCGGCGGTCGTCGCACGATGTTCGCGTCGATGAAGAACTGCTGAATCGGCGTCCGCGAGCTGTTGCCGGGCAGCAGTGCCCCGGTCGTCATCCGCACGCCGGTGTAATACCGCGTTTCGCGGGCCATCGCCTGAACAAGTTCCTGTGGCAGCGTCGGGTTCTCAGAGGCAACCGTCAGCCGTAGCTTCGCGACCGGCACCGGCCCAGCCGGCTTCGCCGCCGGCAAACCAGGGGCCGTGGGCTGACCCTGGGCCATGCTCGCGGCCAGCTTCTGCTTGTTCGATGGCGGGGGCAGGGCCGTGCCAACGTAAGACACCAACTTCATCTTGCTGATGTCTGGGAACAGCACCGCAAGGTCGTACATCTCGTCGATCCACGGGATATTCCGGTGGTCGTACTCCTCGGCCGCGGCGAGTCGCTTCTGGTCCGGTTCGAGCTGCTTGATGCTCTCGTCCAAATCGGCGAGTTCGGTGCGGCGGTCTTCGGTTCTCGCCTCTGCATTGCGAACGAGCACATACCCGCCGAAGACGAGGGCAGCTAGCAACCCGATCCCGAGCAAAGCCGCGACGGCCGCACGGTTGCGGTTCGGGTTGATCGCCGCTTTCGGCTGGCGAGTTTGGGCGAAGTTCATCGGCGTCGGGCCGACCTTCGCCTTCCCAGCCAGCAGGCCGACCACGCCGGCGAACCGCGACCGAATCTTCGGGGGAATCCGCTCCGCGGCCGGCGACCCAGCGAGCGGGTCGAACGGGTGAACGGGTACCGGCAGCGACGCCCCGAGACGGCCGGACCATCCGCCAAGGCCGGTTTCGCCTTCCGCCAGGTAGATCGCCTGAATGGTGTCGCCAGCAGCCTGGGCGGAGTAGATGTTCAAGTTCCGTCGCAACTCGGCGACCAGCGAGGCCTCGCTGGCCATGGCCGTTGCCGAGATCGGCCGCGAGAACCGGACAAGGCTGGCTT
>JBBQCQ010000772.1:0-2186 GCA_038318835.1 Gemmatales bacterium
TCTCGTCGTCTTTGTCGGCGGCCTTGTTCCCCTTCCGCTTCGTCAGCACCAGCGGCGGCTGGCCCTTCACGGCCACTTCCACCTTCGTCACGTCGTCGGCCTCGAACCGCGCCAGGGTCGCGTCTCGCAGGTCGTCGAGCTTCGGGAACAGATCGGCGAACTTGTCGGCCTTTACCTCGAACAGCAAATCCAGCCCGTCGATGCTGGCGTAGTGGTACGCCTCGACGATCTTCGGCGATGGCGGCGGCGGCGGGGCGAACGGCTGAGCCGGCGGCGGCGGTGGGCCGTCTTTTTCGATCTTGCGCGACTGCTTGCCGATCTTCAGCGTCGTCGGCCCGCTCGCCCGCGTCACGGTCAGGATGTGTTCGGGTTTGTCGAGTCCCGTGTCGGCGGCCGGCTTCGTGGGAAGGAACTGCTCGACCCACAACTCCGGCACGGCCGTGAGCACGCCGCGGAGCTTGGCGGGATCGACGCGGTCGCGGAGCGGCGAAGTCGCCTTGCCCGAACCGACGGCGTCGAGTTCCCACGCCGTCGCGAGAGTGTTGGCTTGCAACGATGGTTCGCCGGTCGTGTCGCGGTCGGCCTTCGGCGTCGGGTTTGGGGCGACCCGCTTCAAGGACACGCCATCGGGGCCGCTCTCCAGCTTGATCGCCGTGATGTCGTTACTCACGATGGCCACGCGGCCGGCGGTCGGTGGCGTCGGCTGGGCCGGGTTGAACGCCTCGCCTCCGCTGAGCTTCACGCGGTCGAGTTCCGGGAACAATTGCTTGCGGCGGTACTCTTCCGGCTTGCGGGCGACGATCTGCATCAGGTCCGAGTCGAACCGCAGAACCTCCGGGTGATCGTCCACCTTCACGAACGTCGGCCGGGCGTACTCCGGCTCGTCGGCCTTCGCGCCCGGTCGGCCGAGGGTGATCGTGGTCGTGCGACTATCGCGGCCGAGCTTCACGACGATCGGCTTCTGATCGGTGGCGAGGCCGTAAGGCTTCAGGTCGGCATCGGGCATGATCGGCTGGAACCGCGACTTCAGACTTGTTAGCACTCCCACGAGCGCCTTCGCCTCGTCCTGTCGCACGGGCCAGAAGCCGGGTTGCGTCCAGGTGTCGTTGGCCCCGCGGACGAGGGCGAGCGTGTCCTTGTCGGCGGTGAGCGTGACCGACTTCACGTCGGCGGCTTGCAACTGCGCGAGCGCCTCCGCGGCCGGCGAAGTCGCCGCCGGGGCCGGCGTACCGAGGCCGAGATTGGGGGCCAGGGCGTCGCCCTTCCACAGCCACACGGCCGCAGCGGCAACAAGAACGAGCAGGAGAATCGTGGTGAACCAACGCATAGGAAAGTCTCAAAGAATATTCACCGCGGAGGGCACGTGAGGAAAGGCCGAAGAGAGGGTAAGGACCGAGTTTTGAACTCTCCTCGGTTTTCCTCTCGTGTCCTCACGTGCTCTCCGCGGTGAATATGGTTTTTCATCTCACTTTTCGCAGCATCAGCATGAGGATGCCGAAGTAGCCGCACACGAGCGGGAGGCCGAGGGCGGTGCCGAGCCGCCAGTAGAGCGACTGCTGCGGGGTCAGGTTCACCCGCGGGTACTGCCACTTCTCGTCGGCGGGCAAGTCCTTCGGCAAGCGGTCGTCACGCTTCAGTTGCCAGTTCAGCGTGTGGACGATCAACTTCTCGTGGGCCGGGTCGAGCGTCTTGCCCGCGATCAGCCCGCCGTGGCCGTACACGGCGATCCGCACCGTGGGCAGTTCCGGCTGCTTGTCCTTCGGCAGGGCGGACAGGTAGTCGATCGGCTCGGTCAGGCTCATCGGTGCGAACGCCGCCCAGCCACCGAGCACGTCGCCGACGAGGGCCGCATCGTAGGCGGCACCGGGCACCGGGTTCAGCCACTCCACGGGCACCGTTCGCTCGATGGCCGCCCCGATGGGGAAGGGGCCGCGGCGCTCCTCGTTGTGCGTGCCCCGCTTCGGGTCGTCGGGCTTCGCCGGCGTGAACTCCGGCACGTACTCGCCCTCCGGCACCGGCTTGTCCTCGCCCCAGGAGTCTTTGCCACTCTCGGCAATCGTCGCCACGAACTTCTGTTTCGCGGCCACGCTCGAACTCAGGTAGATCGGTCGGAACCAGTTCCGCCGCAGTTCCGCCTGGGCTGCCGCCGTGCGGCCAGAGACGCGCATCGCCTCGGCGATCGGGTT
>JBBQCQ010000773.1:0-2185 GCA_038318835.1 Gemmatales bacterium
CATCCTTGACATGGGGCTGGTCCGGTCGCTGGAAGACGATGGCGAGCAAACGGAAGTCACCCGCGACGGCACCGTTGTGGGCACGCCGGACTACATGGCACCGGAACAGGCCAAGAATTCCAGCACCGTCGATCACCGCGCCGACATCTACGGCCTCGGCTGCACGCTGTATTACCTGCTGAAGGGGAAGCCGCCCTTCCCCGACGGTTCGCCCATCGACAAACTTCTTCGCCATCAACTCGACCCGGTACCGGACCTGCGCGGCGAACGCCGCGACGTGCCGGCCGAAATGTTCCGCCTACTCGACCGAATGCTGGCGAAGAAGCCGGAGGACCGCATTCAAACGGCCGCCGACGTGGCGAAGGCCCTGATCCCGTTCACGGCCGAGGGGCTGGCAAACGTGCCGGAGATCGTGCTGACGCTGCCCGAACCCGCGCCGGTGGTCGCGACAGTCAGCACGCTCAACATTCCTCAGGGCAGCACCATTGCGACGGCCGCGATCCACGTGCTGGAAGCGGAAGTGGTCACGACCGTGACCGACCCGAAGCCGACGCCGATTCAGGCGAAGAAGCCGGTGAAGTTGATCCCCCGCGAGGCCGACAGCAACGACTCCTACCCGCAGAGCGGCACGCCGGTCAATGGCCGCAACAAGGGGGCGAATTCCGACGCCGACAGTTCGGACGAGACCCGCTCGCGGAGTCGGGAAACCGAGGCAGCCCTCGCGACTCGACGGCGACAAGCAAAGACGCGGCTGGCCGAGAAGAAGCGCAAGAAGCAACAGAACTGGTTGCCGTTCGCGGCGGCCGGCGGTGTGATCGCGGTCCTTGCCGTCGTGGCCGGGCTCGTCTTCCTGCGGCCTCCGAAACCGACGCCGACCCCGGTGGAGAACAACAACGCGGCCCCGCCGCCCGTGGTGACTCGCCCCGCCCTGCCGCCAGCCTGGGTGAACGTGCCGGACAACGCGACCGTGCTGGTCATCGCCCACCCGGAGGCGTACTGGCCGATCGCACGGCCGCACATTCCGCAGCAGTCCCGGTTCGTCAAAATTCTGAACGACCTGACCAACCGCTACCACTTCGATCTGCGGCAGGGCGAGCGGTTCACGTTCGCCAGCCGGGTCGGCAGCGGCGTGGCCACGGCCGAGGGAGCATTCCTGACCCCGGAATGGATCGGCCATGCAGATAAGTGGTCGGACGCGAAGGTGAAGGCGCACAACGGGCAGAAGTTCGTCGCGTTCCCGCCGACGACGATGCACGGCTGGTTGTCGCCCCGCCCGGCGTACACGATCGCGAACGATGAGGGGCTACTCGCCGAACTCGCCCGCCGGAAGCCCGACCAGAAGCCGACCCTCGCCGACGGCATGTTGTCGGCCATCCCGGACCCCACGAACCCGAACCCCCCGACCTTCACCTTCGCAGCCAGCGGCGGATGGGCGTTCGCAGACGGCAAGAGCTTCAACGATTTGGGCGCGGAACTCGTGATCGTCCACGCGCGGTTGGTGGACGATCACTTCGACGTGGACCTGGAAGTGTGGGGCACGAGCAAGGAGCGCGTGACCGACTTCGTCAACGTCACCCTCTGGGGCAAGGTGAACAAGAGCTATCCCGCCCTGAAGCCGGCCATCCAGGCGATTACCGAGAACACGTCCAACGACGGGTGGGACAAGGTCGGCCCCCTGCACCGCTTGCGCAAGACCGAGATGGGGGCGTGGGCGATCGACGACGTTCACGTTTGGCTCGAACGGCTTCTGCCGGAGTGAGTGAGTTCGGCCCCTGTGAGAACCCCGCAGATGTCGCGTCCTTTTATCCTACTGTTCCTGCTGCTCGCCGGCTGTGCCGGCAGTTCCTCATCGCCACCGCCGGCCCCGCCCGCGGCGGACGAACCTCCTCCGCGGCGGAGCGTGAGCCGCCCGGACCCATCGCCGGAAGCCAAGAACGTCGTCTTCACGCGAATGCCGGCCGAGCCGGACCGCGTGCCCACGTTGCGGTCGATCCCGTTGCCGGAAGTCCACGCCGGGTCCGCGGTCTGGGGCAGTACCGGCCGCGACCACCGCGGGCACATCTACTTCGGCATTTCGACGCAAAGCGATGCCGACCTGTCAGCCCACCTCGTCGAGTACGACCCTGTAACGAATCGCACGACTGACCGCGGCGGGGCGGTCGAGAACCTTAAACGGCTCGATCTT
>JBBQCQ010000774.1:0-2185 GCA_038318835.1 Gemmatales bacterium
GGCGGATTCGTAGGAACTTCCATCTCCGAACTGGCCCGCGAGGGAATCACCGTGGTGCGAAAACTGATCTTGCTCAGCGGCGGCCTGCTGGCCGCCACCGCTCTGGGCATCGGCCTGGCCGGCGACCCCGCACAGCCACCGGTGGCCGACCCGCCGCCCGCCGCGAAGCCGGCCCTCGTCACGGACGCGCCGAAAACGGAAGTCCGCGTCGGCCCGCCACGGCAACGGGGGATCGTCAACACGTCATCGTTGTTAACGTCGGTCCGCTGGTCCGCGGACGGCAAGCAGGTGATCCTGACCGGAGACGTTCACCCGTCGCCCGTCCCGCGGCTGCCGACGACCGCCGTGAAGGTCTTTTCCCTCGCGGCCGATGGCACGCTGTCCGCCGGAGACCGGCCGTGGGACCAGGTCGCGGGCGAGGTCATCGGCCTCGACCCGGCCGACCCGCACGCGGTGATTGCCCACTTCTCCGAGGCGGGCGGGATCAACATCCGCAATCAGCTCGTCCGTTACCAGTTGCCGGCCGACGACAAGGGTAAAGTGAAGGCCATCATCCGGGCCGATCTGGCCGACGATTCGGTTTACCTAATGCGCATGACGGCGGACGGGCTAGCCGTGCTGGCGACGAGAACCGACGAGGCCACCGGGGCGACGGAAATTCGCCGCCTTCATCCGACGTCGGGCCAACAAGATCGCGTGCTGTTCCGCACGAACGACGCGTTCATGGTTTTGAGCGGCAACGACACCACGGTCGTGACGGCGGTGTACGAAGACCGGCCCGCGACCGCCGGTCCCGGCGACAGTTTCGTCGTGAAGGAAATCCACGTCTGGGATGTGCCCACGAGCAAACAGCGGTTCCGCTGGAAGATCGGCCAGGCCGAACCGGAAATCGCGGTGAGCCACGACGGCAAGCTGCTTGCCATCACCGACGCGAAGGGCGTCCTGCTCCTCGACGGGCTTACCGGCAAAGAGGTCCGGCGGTACGTCGGCGGGCCGGGCCGCGTGGCGTGGAGTTCGTCCCTGTCGCACGACGGCCGCATCACGCTCGTCAGCGAAGGCGCGGCCCCAGTGGCAGCCCCGCCCGGCGGACCGGGTGGCCCCGGGGCCGGTGCCCCACCCGCCCCGCGGCAGGCCGTGTACTTCACCGTGTACGACAACGCGACCGGCAAGACGCTCAAGAAGTGGGAGACGAATCTCGGCGTCGATTTCGCGTTCGCCCCCAACCGGCCGACGCTGGCCGTGCTGGAGTGGCGGACGACGCCGTCCGCACCGGCCGCGATGCCGGGGATGCCCGGCGGTCCCGCGAGCCGCGACGAACCGACCGGCCGCCTCGGCCTCTGGGACTTTGCGAAGTGACCCGGCGAGCCGAAGCCGCGATTCACTCCATCGGCCGGGACGCGGTGTAGAATCTTCCCATGCACTCTCACGATCTCGAACTCCTCGCCCCGGCCGGCGACTGGGAAGCCATGCGGGCGGCCGTGGCCAACGGGGCCGACGCCGTGTACTTCGGGCTGTCGCAGTTCAACGCCCGCGCGCGGGCAGCGAACTTCACACTCGACGAACTGCCGACGGTCATGGACTTCCTCCACCGCCGCAACGTCCGCGGCTTCGTGGCCATGAACACGCTCATCTTCAGCGATGAGCTGCCCGACGCGGAAGCGTTCGTGGCCGCGATGGCCGCCGCCGGCGTGGACGCCGTCATCGTACAAGACCTCGGCCTCGTGACGCTCATCAAACGCATCGCCCCGACACTGCCCATCCACGGCAGCACGCAGATGACGCTCACCGAACCCCGCGGCATCGCGTTCGTGCAGAAGCTCGGCGTCGAGCGCGTCGTGCTGGCCCGCGAGTTATCGGTCGATGACATCCGCAAGGTGACGGCGGGCACGACGACACCGGTGGAAGTCTTCGTCCACGGTGCACTCTGCGTGGCGTACAGCGGGCAGTGCCTGACGAGCGAAGCCCTCGGCGGCCGGAGCGCGAACCGCGGCCAGTGTGCCCAGGCGTGCCGACTACCCTACGAGATGATCGTGGACGGCGACCGCCGCGACCTCGGCGACAAGGCCTACCTGCTCAGCCCGCAGGACCTGGCGGCCTACGACCACATCGCGCCGCTGATCGCGGCCGGCGTGATCTCGTTCAAGATCGAGGGCCGGCTGAAAGGCGGCCCCTACGTCGCGGCGAC
>JBBQCQ010000775.1:0-2183 GCA_038318835.1 Gemmatales bacterium
TGCAGAACGTCGTTGCGGCCGACTTCGACAACGACGGGGCCGAGGAACTGTTGTTTCTGAATTGCGGCGAGGCGAACCGCTTCTTCCGCCGCTCGCCCGGCCCCGATGGTTACTGGCACCTGGCCGATCCGGGGCCGCTCGATTCGTGGGGCGGGTCCAGTGTTGGCGGGGCGGTGGCCGACATCGATGGCGACGGCCGCCTGGAACTGCTCGTGAGCAATGGCGATTCCGGCGGCCTGCAACTCTTCAAGTGGCCGGACGTAGGGAATGCCTGGCTGCGGGTGATGCCGCTGACGCGGTTCGGGGCACCCGCCCGCGGCGCGATCGTGCGGCTGGTGTCGGCCGGGCGGACGCAGATTCGGGCGATCTGTTCCGGCAGTGGATACCGCAGTCAGATGGAACCAGTCGCCCACTTCGGACTGGGCCGGTGCGACGCAATCGAGCAGATTCAGGTGACGTGGCCGGACGACACGCGGACCGTCATCGAGAAGCCGGCGGCGAACCGCACGCTCGTGGTGCTGTACCCAGGATCGTGACGAAGGCAGCCGTTTATAGGATTTCCGGCCTTTCAGGCCGGAAGACACTACTCCCCCACCACCTTCGGTCGGTAGCGACGCCACAGATCGTCCACGAGCTTCACGTACTCCTTCTCTTGCAACTGCTTCGTCAGCTTCGCGCGAATCTCGTTCTGGACCTTGCCGTCGAATTCCCGCACGCCGGCCTTCTGCGCGGTCACGATCTTCACGATGTGATACCCCGTCGCTGTCTGCAACAGCGGGCTGAGTTCGCCCGGCTTCAACTCCAAGATCACGCTCTCCAACTCGGCCGGCTGGAAGTCGCCGCGCTTCGTGCCGAGGCCCTCGCCGTTCCGCAGGCCGCTGTCGCCGTGGCCGGACTTCTTGATGATCTCGACGAAGTCGCTCCCGGCCGACGCGGCCCGCCACACCGTCTCCGCGTAGGCCTTCGCCTCGTCCGGCGTGGCGAACCGCTGAAAGCTCACGAAGCAGTCGAGCCACTTCACGTTCTCGTCGACTGCGAAATCCTTCGGATTGCCGGTGTAGTAGTCCCAGATGTCGTTAAGGGTGACGAACTTCGACTTATCCTTGAGCATCTGCTCCAGGTAGACCTGCACTAGCGCGTCGCGTTCCAACTGCCGGCGGATGCCGTTGTAGGTCAGCCCCTGGGAGCGAAGGACCTTGACGAAGTCTTCCTCGGGCACGTTGCGGGCCTTGCGGTAGCTCGCCAGGCGGTTGTTGGCCGTTTCGCGGGCGTGGTCGTTCAAGCCTTCGATCTTGTCCTCGGCCTTGTTCTTCTTCATCCGCGTGAACAGTTCCAGGATGATCAGTTCCCGCTCGATGAGCTTGCGAAGTTCTTCGCGGTAGATCGTCTTTTCCTTCTTCGTTTGCTCACTGCCGAAGAGCTCGACATACTCGACGGCCCGCTGGCGGACCATCTGGTAGACTTCGTCGTCGGTGATGACGACGTTCGTGTTGATGAACGCGGCCACCTGAATCTGCTTGTCGTGGAGCGGGTTCGTCATCGCCGTGGTCAGGTCGGCCCGTGGTCGGGGCGCGCTCGCCGGTTGAATCGGGGTTCGCGGGTCGGGCAGCATATTCGGAATGACGATCTTCCCGGCCGGGGCCACGGGCTCCTCGGGCGACTGCCCGCGGGCTTCGGTGGCCGCTTCGACGGCGGGCAGCGTGTAATGCGGAACCGGCCCCTGGGGCTGCGTGTACCGCGATTGCGTGCAGCCAGTCCCCCCCGCGAGTGCGGTGATACCGGCGGCCAACAGCCATCGACGGAGCGGGGCATCCATGCCAACTCTCCCAGTTCCTGCAAGCGGGCGCATCCGGTTCTTCGGCCGATCCGGGCGCGGGACTTCGCGGAAAATGGATATAACAACCCAACTCAAACTTGCAAGCCGGATCGCCGGACTGTTCTCGGGAGATTCCACAAGATGCGTCATTTCCTCTTCGCGGTCTGCCTGGTGGCCACCGCCGGGTCGGCCGCCGCGCAGGAGGCGGCCCCGGCCGTCGTTGCGAAGGCCATCGAGGCCCACGGCGGTGCGGCCGCGCTGAATAAGGCCAAGATCGCCCGCACAACCGGCAAGGGCACCATCACCCTGCCCGACGGCCAGAAGGTCGAGTACACCTCCACGGCCGTCTACTCACTGCCGGACAAGT
>JBBQCQ010000776.1:0-2178 GCA_038318835.1 Gemmatales bacterium
TCGTCACGCGGTCGAGGCTGAAGTTCTGAATCGCCACGTCGAGCGGGATGATTTCCGTCTCGGCGTCGAGCGACCAGCCGAGGCGGATCAAGTAGTTGATGAGGGCTTCCGGCAAATAGCCGAGTTCGCGGTAGTACGCGACTGTGGCCAGGTTCAGGTCGTCGCGACCCTGGATTTCGGCGTCGGTCCACCCGCAGGCTTTCAGCTTACCGATCTCTTCCGGCGAGAGCGGCGGCAGGTCTCGCTTGCTGATTTTCTTCCCGTTGCGGTAAATCAGCGGCACGTGGCCGAACTCCGGCGGTGTCGCGCCGAGTGCCTGGAAGATCAGGATTTGCGTTGGCGTGTTCGTCAGGTGTTCCTCGGCCCGGACGACGGTCGTGATGCCGAAGTCAGCTTCATCGAAGACCGTGGCGAAGCTATAGAGCGCGCGGCAGATGCCCTTCGCGTCGGGTGCGCGAAGCAAGGCCGGGTCGCGGATCGTGTCGGTGCTCACGTCGATCCGGCCGCGGACCTGATCGGTGAACGTGACCATCTGCCCCGGCATGACCTTCAACAGGATCGGCCCTTTCTTGGCCGCGTACTGCCGTAGATTCTCTTCGGCCGGCACCTCGCGGTTGCTGCCGCGGTGGACGTAGGGCTTGCGGGCGAGTTCCGCCTGCTTACGCGCGGCGTCTTGCTGTTCGGGCGTCGTGTAGTCCGGGTAGGCCTTCCCCTCGGCCATCAGCTTCATCGCGGCGGCTTCGTACTTGTCGTTCCGCTGGCCCTGGAAGTACGGCTTGTGCGGCCCGAAGCTGTCGCCGCTGCCGTCGAGCGTCGGGCCTTCGTCCCAGGTCATGCCGAGCCACTCGAAGCCGTCGAGGATCGGCTTCACCGCCTCCGCCCGGTTGCGCGAGTCGTCGGTGTCGTCGATGCGCAGAACGAATTGCCCGGCATGCCGCTTTGCAAGTAGCCAGTTGAAGAGGGCCGTCCGGACGCCGCCGATGTGGAGGTATCCGGTCGGCGACGGGGCGAAGCGGGTGCGGATGCTCATGGTGGGTGATGTCGTGAAGAGGGCGTGAGAATGCGGCCATCAGGTCAGATGGTGCCGTTCGCACCCACCTGGACGGCCGCCACCGGCTGAAGGTTCATCTTGGCCAGCGGGCGGCACTCGACGAGCGTGACGACCTGGCCTTGCTGCACGACTTTGCCTTCCTGATTGACGATCGCCCGATTCCAGACGATCTCACCCCGCTTGCCGCGACCTCGGAGCGACTTCTCGGCCACGCAGGTGTGGACGCGGATGGTGTCGCCGATAAACACCGGCAAAACGAAGTCCCATTGGCGAACGCCGAGCAGGGCGATGGTACGAACCGGGGGCGACTGAATGCCTAGCCCGCTGGCCATCGAGAAGACGCCGAACCCGTGTGCGATCGGCCGGCGAAACGGCGTGTTGGCCGCGAACGCATGGTCGATGTGCATCGGGTTGAAGTCGCCACTAAACCCCGCGAAGTTCGTGATGTCCGACTCCGTGACCGTCCGCCCACCCGACTCCCAGGACGCGCCGACTTCCAGGTCATCGAAGTAGAGGTGGACTGAAGAATACGCCATGAGTAGCCTCAGACACTCGATGCTGGTTGGACGGAACCCGCAACTCAAGAGAATGCTTTATACGACCGACGGCTCGAATCCAAGTGCCGATCAGGGAGACGCCACGGTCGGCCCGTCCGTCGCGCCGGGTAATAACGGCACAGGCCGCCGATCTTCCCCGACTGGCCGCACGCCGACGTACACAACCTCGGCTTCGGTGACGGAGAAGACCTCGTTGCCCCGTTCCGCGACGACATCGATGTGCATAGTGATTGACGTCCGCCCGATTCGCACGCACGTGGCCAGGAACTTGACCACGTCGCCCACAAGAACCGGGTGCTTGAACTCGACGCGATTCAGCGCGACAGTAACCAACTGCGTATCCGACTGACCGCCCCGCAACACGACCTCCCGCCGGGCCGCAATCGACCCCGCGATGTCGATATTGCTGAGGATCACGCCGCCGAAAATGGTGTTGTAAAGGGGGTAATGCGCCCCGCCCGGCATCATCGCCATTCCGACGTTCGGGTTGGCGTCACGGGGCATCATGACCACTTGCAGGGCGATGTAGGGTTCAGACATGATCGAGCCTCAACAGCCCCCCTTGCCAAC
>JBBQCQ010000777.1:0-2176 GCA_038318835.1 Gemmatales bacterium
CGCAACTGCGGGCCGATGCGGCCCAGATTCGCGACCGGGTGCGGACAGCCCGCGAAGAGTTCAAGCGGCACTCCAAGGAACCCGACTGGAAGAAGTTGCATGAGCTGGTGACGAAGCCGATGAACGAACTGCGGGCGAAGCTCGGGCAGGAGATTCGCCGGCGGGAATCGCCAGACGCGCTCGTGCCTATCGACCGCGACCCGGTCCCGCCGCAGTTCGCTGATGGTGTGCGGCGGTACTACGAACGGCTCGGGAGCGACAAATGACCGACACCGGGCTGGCGTTCGGCTCGCCGCAGTGGCTCGTCCCTGCGGCCGTGGCGGTCGGGGTGGCGACGCTCTTCGTGGTCTGGAGCTACGCTCGTTCCCGCGGTCCGCGTTGGGTGGTGTTCGCATGTGCGACCCTGAAAGTCGTCGCCGTTGCCGCCCTCGCGCTCTGCCTTCTGGAACCGCTGCTCACCGGATCGCGGCCGCAGCCGGGGGCGAACGTGTTCGTGGTCCTCGTCGATACCAGCCTCAGTCTGACCGTGCGTGACGATGCGAGCGGGCCGAGCCGGGCCGACTGGGTGCGGAGCGTAGTCAAGAACAACCCTGCGTGGCGGACGCGGCTCGGCCAGGATTTCGACGCCCGCAACTTCGTCTTCGACACGCACCTTCGCGGTGTGGATGGGTTCGACGGTCTCGCCTTCGCCGGCAACGCCACCTCGCTGCACGCCGCTCTGGGGTCGCTCGCGAAACGCTATCAGGGCCGGCCCCTCGCCGGCGTCCTCCTCGTGAGCGACGGCAACGCCACCGACGCGGCCGAGGTAGACTGGGGTTCGCTGCCGCCCGTCTACCCCGTGCTTCCGCCGGCCGGCGGCACGCCCCGCGACATCGCCGTCCGCCGCCTGACCGTGAACCAGACGAATTTCGAGGCCGCCCCCGTCATTCTGCAAGCCGAGGGGATGGCCCTGGGGTTTCCGGGCGAAGCCGTGGTCGCGGTGCTCTCGACCGAAGCTGGCCACGAAATCGAACGGCAGGAAGTCACCCTCGTGGGCGACCGCGAACCGCTCAACTTCCGCTTCCAGGTGAAGCCGGAGAAAGCTGGCGTCGGCTTCTACCGAGTGCAGGTGCGGTTGAAATCCGAGACCGGCGACGCGACCGCCGAGCAGACACTGGCGAACAACGCGCGGCTTGTGGCCGTGGACCGGGGCCGCGGGCCGCACCGTGTGCTGTACGTGTCGGGCCGGCCGAACTGGGAGTTCAAATTCCTACGTCGCGCACTCGACGACGATGCGGAGGTTCAACTGGTCGGTCTCATCCGGGTGGCCCGCCGCGAGCCGAAGTTCGATTTACGCAGTCCCCGCACGCGGCCGGACAACCCGCTGTTCAAGGGGTTCGACAACCCCGACGCCGAGATGGCCGAACGGCACGACCAACCGGTGATGATCCGCCTCGGCACGCAGGACGCCGCCGAACTTCGCACCGGCTTCCCGCAGGTGGCCGCCGACCTTTACCGGTACGACGCGGTGATCCTCGACGACATCGAAGCCGAGTTCTTTACGCCCGACCAGCAAGCCCTGTTGCGGAACTTCGTCAGTCGTCGCGGCGGTGGGTTCCTCATGCTCGGCGGGCCGGATTCCTTCGCTGCGGGCAAGTACGATCGCACGCCAGTGGGGGAACTTCTGCCCGTGTATCTCGACCGACTCGCGGCGGGTACGGGCGAAGACTATCGGCTGGTGCTGACCCGCGAGGGGTGGCTGCTACCCTGGGTGCGGACGCGGAAGACCGAAGACGACGAGAATCGCCGGCTGACCACGATGGCCCCGTTCCACACGCTCAACCGCGTCGGGCGGGCGAAGCCGGGGGCGAGCGTGCTGGCTCAGGTGAAGGACGCGGCCGGGGCGGTACTGCCGGCCCTCGTCGTGCAACCATTCGGCAAGGGACGATCGGCGGCAGTGCTGATCGGTGACCTGTGGCGGTGGGGGCTGCGCCGCGAGAATGCGAAGCAAGACGACTTCGAGCGGTCGTGGCGGCAGACCGTCCGCTGGCTGGTGGCCGACGTGCCGGGGCGAGTGGAAGTGCGGGCCACGCCGACCGCCGGCGCCGCCCGACCGGCAATCGAACTGGCCGTGAAGGCCGCCGACGCGGAGTACGTGCCGCTCGACAACGCGACTGTGACCGTGCAAATTACGCGG
>JBBQCQ010000778.1:0-2176 GCA_038318835.1 Gemmatales bacterium
TAAGATACCCTCGCGGGGAGGGGAATTGCAACACTTCTCGGTCCGATTGCCGCTCTCTCGCCCCGGTTCGGCCGGCGCGAGAGGTTGGCGGGACACGGGTTGCGCGATTCGGCGAAACCGCCCGCGTGAACAGTTTCGGCGGCCGGACGCCCTGCGAGGACTTGGTGCCCATGCGATTGCCGCGAATCACGATCTTGTACAACGAGCCGACGCTGCCGCCCGACCACCCCGACGCGGAGTCGGAATCGGACGTTCTCGACACCACCGATATCGTCGCCAACGCGCTCGGGAAGACCGGCTTGCCCGTGTCGAGGCTGGGCATCACCGACAACCCGCAGGCGCTCATCACCGGGCTGACGGCCCAGACCCCGGACGTGGTCTTCAATCTGTTCGAGGGGAACGCGAAGTGGGGCGACACCGAGGCCTACGTGGCCGGCCTGCTGGAAATGCTCCGCGTGCCGTTCACCGGGTCGTCGGTCCTGCCGGTGGTGCTGGCGAAGTCGAAGTTCCTCACGAAGCACCTGCTGCAATCGGCCGGCCTGCCGACGGCCGCGTTCCTCATGCTCGAATCGCTGCCGGTACCGATCAACCCGCTACCGTGGCCAGTGATCGTGAAGCCGGGCCTCGAAGACGCGAGCATCGGCATCGACCAGAACAGCGTGGTGACGAACCAGCAAGAGTTGGAAGCCCGCGTCGCGTACATCCTGAAGACCTACGGCCCGCCGGTGCTGATCGAGCAGTTCGTCCGCGGCCGCGAGTTTCACGTGGCCATCTGGGACCGCGGCGATGGGCCGATCGCGCTGCCGTTCACGGAGATCGTCTTCCTGGAACAGGACGGGGCCAACCCGCTGTGGCCGATCGTCAGCTTCGACGCGAAGTGGAAGCCGGAGTCGCGGGACTTCAAGGCCACGCCGGCGAAGAACCCGCCCGACCCGATGCCCCCCGGCATCGAGGCGATGGTGAGTGACCTGTGCATTCGCGCGTCAAAACTGGTCGGCTACCGCGACTACTCGCGGGTGGACGTGCGGGTGGACGCCGAGGGCCGGGCGTACATTCTGGAAGTGAACCCGAACCCGTGCATCCACCCCGCCGGCGGCGTGTCGGTGGCCCTGCAAACGGCGAAGGTCGAGTACGCCGACTTCCTGCTCGCGCTGGTGCGGTCGGCCCTGAAACGCGGCCCGCACCCGGAACTGGCCGACGCCATCGGGTCGGCGACGGGGACGCCTTCGGCCCCGCCACCGGCCTCGCGAACGTGGGACGTGCGACCGACGGGACCGCTGGCCGTCGAGTTGCGGCACGCCGGGCAGATCGTCGGCCGCGCGTCGGCGAAACTCGCCGATGCGGAACACACGGTTCACACGCTGGACGCGATCGTAGTCGAAGCGGCGCACCGCCGCCGCGGTGGCGGGCGGGCGTTGTTGCAGGGGCTGGAAGCCGCCATCGTCGCGGCCGACGGCCGCATGGTGGTGGTGGAGGTCACCTCCGGCCCCGAGGCATCCGACGTGCGGCAGTTTCTGACCCAGTGCGGCTACGTCGCGTCGGCCGGGCCGGCCGAATACTACAAGGACGGCTACTCGCGATTGACCTTCGCGAAGGTGCTGAAGACCGAAAGCCCTGGGACGGTCGTCCCTGGGCTTTCGGAGACTACTCCAGCGCCTTGAGGATTTCCGCCGGCGTCATCTTCTCTTCGATCCGCAACTGCTCCTTCGCCTTCATCGCCTCCCACGCGGTTGTCGCCGGGCGATACGCCGTCCGCAGTTGCTCCGCTGTCAGCGGCTTGCCGCCGCCGCTGACGCCGCCCGCGATGACGACCCGCTTCGGGGCCGCGAGCGCGGCGAGATGGCCCACGTCGCCGACTTCCCGGAGGATGCCGGGGGCCATCACGCCGAGCCGCTGGCCGACGTAAGGCTCGTCGCTGACGAAGCTGGCGAGGGTGTTGATGGCGACGGCCTTCGTGATGCGCGAGTCGGTCGCGGCCGCGGTGAGAGCGATCAGCCCGGCCGGGCCTTCGCCGATGACGACGACCGCTTTGGGGAGTTTGTCGAACGAGTCGATGGTCCATTTCACATCGTTTACCCACTGGCCGAGAAGGGGCCGACCGAGCCAGAGCGACCACTCCGCGGAGTTGTGATCGGGAGCGCGCCCGACGGCATCGCGGGCCACGGCGTGCTTGCCT
>JBBQCQ010000779.1:0-2175 GCA_038318835.1 Gemmatales bacterium
TGGTCGTGCTGTTCACGACGGAAGAGGTTCAACTGCGGGACGCAAACGCGACGCTGCAGAAAGAGGGTTTCCGCGGCGTCATGCGGCTGGACGAAGTGCGGAAGATCGACGCGATCCCGGTGCTGGGCACCGGCAAGACGGACTACAAGGTGCTGCGGGCGAAGCTTTCCAGTGCGGAGCGCGGAGTGCGGAGTGCGGCGTGAACAGCCGAAACCCGGTTCACTCCGCGCTCCGCACTCCGCGCTCCGCACGCGAATCGCCGACGTACTCGAAGCGGGCCACGTTTCGGCCGCCGATGGCAACGCGTTCTTGAAACATCGTCAGCGGCCGCACGAATAGGTCTTCGTCGCCGTACAGTGGGCGGTAGACCACGAGGTACTCGTCCGTCTCGCTGTGGCGGGCAATGCCGATCACTTCGTACTCGCCGCCCTTGAAGTGACGGTACTTGCCGGGCCGGAGGGGTTCGCTCATGACTGCCTTTCGCGAAGGCCAACGGGACGCCCTTGTTGTACGAGAAGGGGAGGGCCGATGACAGTCGTTTGTCACCACCCGGACGGGTCCACGCACGCGGGCCCGCCGCCGGCCGTTGTCTTCCCCGGTTCGTTCAACCCGCTGCACGACGGGCACACGACACTGGCCGAGGTTGCCGCCCGCGTGCTGGGTCGACCCGTCGCGTTTGAACTCAGCACCGCGAACGTGGACAAGCCCGACCTGCCGGGCGACGAGGTGCAACGGCGGCTGGCGCAGTTCCGCGGCTACGCCCCGGTTTGGGTCACGCGGGCGGCCACGTTCGCGCAGAAGGCGGAGCTGTTCCCGGCCGCGACCTTCGTGGTTGGGTTTGACACGGCCATGCGGCTCGTCGATCCGAAATACTACGGCGATGAACTCCGCCGCGACGCTGCCCTGCGGGCCCTCTGCGACCGCGGCTGCCGGGTGCTCGTCGGCGGCCGCGTGGTCGGCGAGGCGTTCCGCGTGTGGGACGCGGCCGTCGTCGGCGAGGCGTTCCGCGAACTGTTCACGGTGCTGGGCGAAGGCGACTTCCGCCGCGATCTGTCTTCGACGGAACTGCGAAATCGGCGATGACCCGGCCGAAATCGGTTACAATTCCCCCATCGAGTTCGATTCCATCCGGTCGGGGGCGGCGCGTGGGTTTCCTCAGCAATCTCTTCGGCGGCAAGAAGAAACCGAGCATCAACACCGCGGGTATGAAGCGGGCCGACTTCACCAAGCGGTGGGACCTCCGCGGCCGTACCGGCCAGGGGAGCATGTCGAAGGTCTATCAGGCCTACGACAAAGTTCTCGGCCGGTCGGTCTGTCTGAAACTGATGGACAAGGAGAAAACGCTCAAATTCGAGAATCGGTTCACGCAGGTGGGGCTGAAGAAACCGCCCGAGGGCGAAATCTGCATGGCCCTCAAGCACGACAACTGCGTCCGCAGTTACGAGTTCGGCCTGACCACGAAGGGCGAGCCGTACCTGGTCATGGAGTGGATCGACGGCCTCGGGTTGAACTACCTGATCGAGACGAAGAGTCTGCAACTCAACGGCAACCGCATGAACTACCTCGGCCAGTTGGCCGACGCGGTGCAGTACCTGCACGACATTAAGTACCTGCACCGCGACCTGTGCCCGCGGAACGTGATGGTGGACAAGGAGGGCGTGGTCAAGCTGATCGACTTCGGCCTGACGATCCCGTACACGCTGCCGTTCTGCCAGCCGGGCAACCGCACCGGCACCATGGACATCCTGGCCCCGGAGATTATCAACCGCCGCCGCACCGACCACCGCGTGGACGTGTTCGCCCTCGGCGTGACGGCGTTTGAAATGCTCACGGGGCAGTTGCCGTGGGAGCGGTCGGTGTCGTCGGAAGAGAACCTCCGCCGGCGGATGAACCTGAAGCCGCGGAACCCGAAGGACCTGGCCCCGCACCTGGACGACGACATTAACGAGGTGCTTCTGAAGGCGATCGCCAAGGAGCCAGCCGATCGCTACGCCAGCGCGAAGGCGTTCAAGGACGCGCTGTTTGGCGTGAAGAATCAGAAGCTCTGACGCCGCTGGATTTCGGCCCTGAAAGGGTCGGCAACAGGTTTTCGGCCCTGAAAGGGTCGTTCTGTCAGCCCAGGTCGGAGCGAAGCGGAGGCCTGGGTCCGACCGCCACCCGAGGCGACCGCCCTGA
>JBBQCQ010000780.1:0-2163 GCA_038318835.1 Gemmatales bacterium
CCGAAGAACGGTTAGGACTTATTCGACCGCCGGCGGATCATTTCGTCGGCGATCGTGCCGAACAGCAGGATGAGACCGATCATCCACGGAATCCACTCGTCCGGGCACTTCGTGAAGTTCATCAGCGTCCGCACCACGGGCAGCACCATCGCCCCGAGCACCACACCGACGGCCGTGCCTTCGCCCCCGCGCAAACTCACGCCGCCGAGGACGACGGCCGTGATCGCGTACAGTTCGTACTCCACGCCCACACTACTCGGCGACACTGACCCGGCCGACAGGAACAGCAGCACGCCGGCGAGCGCAGACAGGGTCGAGCAGATCGCGAATACGCTGACGCGATGCCGCCACACGTTCACGCCGGCATACCGCGCGGCTTGCTCGTTGTACCCGATGGCGTACCAGTATCGGCCGAACGCCGACCGGTGCAGGAAGACCGCGGCGACGGAGGCCAGCAGGAGCATCACGATGAGTTGACCGGGGAAGACGAGCCGCTCCTCCGGGTTGATGCCGGTCAGCCAGAACCGCAGGCCCAGGAGTTGGTCGGCGAACCCCGGCCACGATGCCTCATGCTGATTCATGAGCGACACCATGCCCGTCTGCCCCTTGCAGATTGTCCGGGCGAGGCCGCGGTAGATGAACATGCCGCAGAGCGTGACGAGGAACGCTTGCAGCCGTAGTTGCGTGACCAGCAGGCCGTGGAAGATGCCGACCACCACGCCCAGGAGCAGCACCAGCACAAGAGCGACCAGCGGCGGGATACCATTTTCCATGAGGACGCCGAAGGCGACGGCCGACAGGCCGACGAGCGAGCCGATGGAAAGATCGATACCGCCGGTAATGATGAGCAACGCCGCCCCGACGCAGATCACGCCGAGTTCGCCGTGGCGGTTCAGCACGTCGAGCAAGTTCGACCGGCCGAAGGCGTTCGGGTTACTGCTGCCGAGAGCGGCGACGAGGCCGGAGAGCAAGAGCGTCACGCCGGCCAGCCGCTGGAGGTTCCGCTTCGAGAGTTCCAGGGTGGCGAATAGCAGGGTGAGCGCGACCACGCCGCCGGCGTACCACGCCAGGAACGGCGTCGGCGAATATGGCAACCCGGCCGTGATCCAGACGCCCGACACCACGGCGGCCGCCGCCACGAACGCCAGGCCGAGTTTCGCTTTCTCGTTCATCGCTCCGCACCCCCGGTGGCCAGTCGCATCACCGCTTCTTCGCCCAGTTGCGTTCGGTCCAGTTCGCCGGCAATCCGCCCCTCGTGCATGACGAGCGCGCGGTCGGCCATGCCGAGCAATTCTTCCATGTCGCTGGTAATCATCCAGACGGCCAGGCCACGGCCGGCGAGGTCGTCGATGAGCGTGTAAATTTCGGTCTTCGCCCCCACGTCCACGCCGCGGGTCGGCTCGTCGAGAATGAGCACCTTCGGCCCGCGGGCCAGCCACTTGCCGAAGACGACTTTTTGCTGATTGCCGCCGGACAGGTTGCCGACGATCTGCTCGGCACTCGGCGTCTTCACCCGCAACGACTGAATCGAATCGCGGTGCAGCTTCGCCTCGGCGGTGCGGTTCACGAGCGTGCCTTTCGTCAGGTGGTCGAGGTTCGAGAGCGCGAGGTTGAAGCCGACGCTGCTCTGCAAAACGAGGCCATTTAGCCGCCGGTCTTCGGGCACCAGGACGACGCCCGCGGCGACTGCGTCCGAGGGCCGGCGGATGCGGAGCGGTTGGCCGTTGAGGAGGATTTCGCCGCGGGTCACGGTGCGCAGGCCGAAGATCGCTTCCGATATTTCCGTTCGACCGGCCCCGACCAGGCCGGCCATGCCGAGGACTTCGCCCGCCCGCACTTCGAGCGACACCGGATGCGGCGGGCCGCCAGCGTACATCAAGTCCTTCACCTGCAACACCGCGGGGCCGGCGGCGGTCGTCCGCGTGCGCGGGAAAAAGTTCTTCAGGTCGCGGCCGACCATGAGGCGCACGAGGTTGTCGTGGGTGATCTTGCCCTTTTGCAACTCGCCGGCGTTCTTACCGTCGCGCAGCACAATCGCCCGGTCGCACGCTCGCTGCACCTCGGCGAGGCGGTGCGAGATATACAGCACCGACTCTACCGCCTCCTTCAGACCGGCTATTACTTATTCGAGTCGGGCCGTCTCCTTCTGCGTCAGGATGGACG
>JBBQCQ010000781.1:0-2151 GCA_038318835.1 Gemmatales bacterium
GAACTCGAACGCCGCATCCCGGTGCTGTGCCACCGCGAACACCTGGCCCCGGTCGCGGTCTGCCGCATGTGTTCGGTCCACGTCATTCGTAAGAAGCGAGGGGCCGGCGGCAAGCTCATGCCGAACGACAAGCTCGTGCCGGCCTGCCAGTTCGAGATTCAGCCGGGCATGGTCATCACCACCCGCTGCGGCCCGAACCCGCCGAATACCGAGAAGACCGGCCGCGACTTCACCGCCGAAGTGTTGCAGTCGATTTCGGTTCTCACCGAGTACCTCGTCGGCGACCACTACAAGCCGGAAGACTCGCGGCGGAAAATCTTCTCGAACGAACTGAAGTCGGTGGCCGAGCACCTGAACATCGACGCACCCCGGCCCGGCCTCCCCGCTCGCATCTCCGACGGTCGGCCCGGCCGCAACGCACAACGGCACGCGAAGTCGCGGCCTTCGATCCCGCTGCCCGTCGTGGCCGACGGCTACAAGAGTCTGTCCGAACTACCCGAAACCGGCGTGAACCCGGAGTTCCCGTACTCGTCGCGCACGGTGGCCGTGGACCACGATCGGTGCATCGTGTGCGACCGCTGCGTGCGGTCGTGTCACGACGTGCGGCCGTTCAAGGTCATCGGCCACACCGGCAAGGGCTACCTGACCCGCATCAGCTTCGACCTCGACGAGAACATGAACGACTCGTCGTGCGTGCAGTGCGGCGAGTGCATGAACTCGTGCCCGACCGGGGCACTGCAACTCAACCGGCGGATCGTCCCCATCGGGCTGCGCGAGCAGTTGGGCCTGACCGGCAAGAGTGCCGACGACGAACCGCTGTTGGCGGAACTGGAAAGCCCGCGGACGCCGATCAACGCCGCGGCCGTGTTCGAGTCGCCGAGTACGGGCAAAACCGCCACCGGGTTCTTGTCGGCCGAGGAGATGCAGGCGCTGAAGTTCCAGTACATTCCGAAGGACTCGCCGAACCCGGCGTGGTTCCAGCCGTTCCGCGACGTGCCGCTGTCGTACCTGCGGTGGAACGAAGGGGCCGTGCAGTACCGCAAGCTGAAAGAGGGGGACGAAATCTGCACGCAGGGCCATTACTCGAACTCGGCGTTCTTCGTGAAGTCCGGCGAGTTCGGCATCTGGAAGCGCAGCGGCCCCGCCAAGAAAGGGGCGAAAGTTCAGGACCCCGGCGAGAAAAGCCCGTTCGCGCTGAAGTCGATTCACACGATCATCGGCGAACTCGCGCCGCTCTCCAACCAACCGCGGGTGGCGACGGTTCGCGTCATCTCGCCCGAGGCCGAGGTCTACGAGATCACGCGGAACATCCTGGACGTGGCCCAGCGGGTCGAGTCGGCCCGCGACGTGCTCGCCCTCGTGTACACGCGGAACGCCCTGTTCGCGAGCCTGGAGCGGAAAAGCGACGACCCGACCGAGCCGTCTTTGTTCGAAGGGCTGACCGGCCCGGAGCGAGCGGGCATAGTGAAGTTGCTGACCGAGGGCGTCCGCGACGAGACGAAGAAACTGCCCGACCCCGGTGCCCGCAAGCCGACCGACGACGACGGCCGCAAGATCGTCTACCCGATCCTCGACCCGGACGCGAACCTCGTGCGGGCCACCCTTCGCCGCTGCCAGCGCGACGAAAAGATCGTCATTGAGGGGCAGAAGGCCCAGGATTTTTACATCATCCGGTACGGCACGGTGAAGGTGTCCATCGAGGTCGAGGACCGCGAAGTCATCGTCGCGAAGCAGTCGGAGAACGAATACTTTGGCGAAGTCGCGCTGATGCAAGACGGCCGGCGGACGGCGACGATCACGGCCCTGGACACGGTCGAACTCGTCCGCATTCCGAAGAAGCTGTTCCAGGAAATGATCGCTCAGTTCCCGTCGATCAAGACGCGGTTCGAGAAAGCCGCCGCCGCCCGTATGGCTCGCGGTCAACAGGCGAAGCCGGTCGTTAACAACTATCTTTCCGACTACCTCAACCAGGGCTTGTATCAGGGCCGCAACCTGTTGGTGCTGGACTTGCACGCCTGCACGCGGTGCGACGAGTGTACGCGGGCGTGTGCCGACTCGCACGGCGACGGCTACAGCCGGCTGTTGCGCGAGGGCATGAGGTTCGGCAAGTTCCTCGTGGCGGCGTCGTGTCGCTCGTGCTACAAGCCCTAC
>JBBQCQ010000782.1:0-2149 GCA_038318835.1 Gemmatales bacterium
GTCATGGGCACCGAGAAGCAACAACAACTCGCCATGTACGGCCTCCAGCACGCGGCCGGGTTCGTGCAATCCAAGGTCGCGAAGCAGTTGGTGACGCGGTTCGTGCCGGTCATCCAGTTTGTGGCGGATGAAGGGGTGAAGAAAAGTATCGAGATTAGTAAAATCTTGGCAGACGAGAAAGCCCGCGCCGCCGGAACCGCCGCCCCCAACGAAGGGGTGGCCGAAGCCGTTGAAGACGAAGACGACGACGAAGGCGGGGACGACGAGGACGATGCCGACGCCGAAGAGGACGACTCGGCGACCGGGAGCGCGGAGTCCGGAGCGCGGAGTTCGGAGTAAAAGACCCAAGACCGAGTGGTTGGTTTTTCACTCCGCACTCCGCGCTCCGAACTCCGCACTGGGTTGCGTCCGAATCCGTGAGCCTCCCGCCATGCTGGCGATTATGAACAAGCAAGACCTCCTCACGAAGTCGATCAAAGTCCTCGACAAGAAATTCCCACCGTTGCCCGAGGGCGAACCCCGGCCGGTGTTGGAAGAGGTGCTGTACGCCATCGCCCGCGAGGGCACGACCACGGAACAGGCGAACACCGTGTTCGCCAAGTTCAAAGGCACGTTCTTCGACTGGAACGAAGTCCGCGTGAGCACGGTGCCCGAGATCGCCGAGGCACTCACCGGCGTGCCGGATGCCGGCCGCAAGGCTCAGCGGATCAACGAAATTTTGCACTACGTCTTCGAGATGTACTACTCGTTCGAGCTGACCGACCTCGACAAGAAGGGGCTGAAGCAAGCCGGCAAGCAACTCGGCCGCTTCACCGGCGTGACCGATTTCGCCGTCGCGTGGGTACTACAACGGGCGCTCCTGGGGCACGCGATCCCGCTCGACGAGCCTACCATCCGCGTGCTGCGGCGGCTTGGCGTAATCGAGGGCGAAGGCGAGATCGAAGACCTGGAAGCGGTTCGCACATCGCTGGAACACCACATCCCGAAGGCGAGCGGACCGACGTTCACCGACCGCTTTTCGACGCTGGCGGCGACGATCTGCCAGGTGAAGCCGAAGTGCCCCGACTGCCCGCTGCGGCCCGACTGCCCGACCGGCCAGGAGTACGGCAAGAAGGCCGCCGAGCCGAAGCCGAAACCGAAGTCGCGATAAACCCGTCATTCGTTATTGGTCATTCGTGATTGGAGCTGCCGCCCGGAGGAAGGGCCTTCCCGCGGGCGACAGCTCCGATCACCAATAACGAATGACCAATAACGAATGACGGTCCCGCCATGGACATTAAGATTCGGTGCCCGCACTGCGAGACCAAGCTCATCGTCGGCGACGAACTGGTGGGTCAGGCCGTCCTGTGCGAAGACTGCAACACACAATTCACCGTTGAGCAACCCGCCTCGGCAACCAAGAGCACGAGCAAGAGCGGCGAGAAGCCGCGGGTGCGGACGCGGGAACGCCACGCCGATGATGAAGTCGAACGGCCACGGTCCCGGCGGTCACCGGCCGACTTTGACGACGAGGACGACCGCCCCATCCGCCGGAAGCCGAAGCGAAGCAGCAGCCGCCTCGCGCCGGTCATCTTCGGCAGTTTGCTCGTGGTGATGACGCTCGGCGTCGGCGTCGGTCTGTACTTCGCCTTCGGCTTCGGCACGTCTACCAATCGCAATGCCGGTATGCCCAACCCCAACCCCGTCAACTTCGGCGGCGTGCCGGTCGCCGGCAACCGCTTCAAACTCTCCGACGCCCGATGGCTGGGCGGCAACACGTTTATGGTGACGATCGAATCGACGACGGGCCGACCCGACGCGACCCCCGCACGCCTGGTTTACCGCACGCCTGACGGGCTGAGCAATGCGCTCCCCTTCAGCATGGCCTTCACCGGCCGGCAGTCTCTCACGGTGCCGAAACTCGGCGGCGCGCGCGGCCCGACCACCATATGGGTCGAGCAATCCGGGTTCGGGGCCGGCCCGACTCTGTCGAACACGCTCACGCTGAACTAAGCCCGAAGTCCGCAGACAAAAACAAAAACCGATTCACCGCAGAGGGCACACGAGGGCCCGAGACAAAGACAGCAGAGAGATGTAAGAATTTTTTAAAACCTATCCTCGGGTTTCCACGGCTGGCCGACAGTTACCACAGCGGTGAAAAGGTTTTTGT
>JBBQCQ010000783.1:0-2147 GCA_038318835.1 Gemmatales bacterium
CCGTCGGGCACCGATCTGTACATCATCATCGCGGGCAAGCTGTTCGCCGATCAAGGTCCGGTGCGGCCGAAGATCTTCCCCATCGTCGGGGCGGCGGCGGCGAGCGTCTTGTATTCTCACTGCCGCGCGGAAATTGCAACGCTCTACTATCAGGCCCGACTGACCGGTGGGAACTTCAACCTGACCGCCCTGCCGGACAGCGACAACGGCCGACCCCTCGGCCTGAGCTTCGACCCGAAGGAGATGGCCCGCCTGTACGAAATCGGCTACTGTCACGGCATCGGCGGCCCCGCCTGGATTACGGCCCTGCCATTCGAGCACGGCGCGACCGACCCGCCACGGCAGTAATGCCCTGGCTCGTATGATGGAAGAGGTTCTTCTTCCCTCTGGTGAGCCTTCCGTGGACCGCACCCGCTATGATGCTTTCGTCCGCACGTTCTTTGACTGCGACCCGCGCGAGGTCACGCAGATCTTCGAGGAACTCCTCGGTGCGATGCGGGCCGAAGAGGCGATGCCGCCGGGGCAGAACCTCTCGCAGAACTACGAGACGGCCCAGGCCAACCCGGAAATTCATGTCCTGCCCGGCAACCTGAAAGACGCCCGCGACGCCATCTTCCCGTACTTCTGGGGAACCGACGGCTGGTCGTCGCCGTTGCACCTGGAGAACGTCCGCGGGCCGGCCAACTATGCCTCGCTGATCGGCGCGATTGCCTGCCTGCTCAAGAACCCGAACCTCTGCACCGACAGTTACAGTCAGCGGTCGAACGAACTCGAAGTGAAGGCGATCACCGCGCTGGCGAACCTCGTCTTCTACCACACCGACGACCCGTGGGGCGTGTTCACCATCGGTGGCACCATCTCAAACCTGTACGCCGCGAAGATCGGCGTAGAGAAGGTGCTGCCCGGCGCGATGCGGACCGGCCTCCGCGGCGAAACGGTGGCCGACATCGTCTCCGCGGCGGCCCACTACTGTGCCGCCACCGTCGCCGGCTGGCTCGGCCTCGGCACCGACAATCTGCACGAAATTCCCGTCGATCGTTCGTTGTCGATGCGGCTGGACTTGCTCGCGGCGAAGCTCGACGAGTTGTACGCGAAGGGCGCGAAGGTGGCGTTCGTCATCGGCACCTTCGGCACCACGGACGCCTTCGGCGTGGACGACCTGGCCGGCATCCACGCCATCATCCACGAGAAGGCCGCGAAGTACGGAGCGACGGTGCCGCAACTGCACGCCGACGCGGCCGTCGGCTGGGGGCACTGCTTCCTGAACGAGTACGACCGCGAGAAGAACAACCTCGAACTGACGCCGGAGATGTTGCCGATCGTCGCGAAGGTGCAGCAGATGTGCCGCGGGTTGCGTGTCGCCGACAGCGTGACCATCGACTTCCACAAGACCGGCCGCGGGCATTATCCGTCGAGCGCGTTCATCGTGAATCGCCGGTCCGACCTGCGGTTCCTGGCTCGCAGCAAGGACGACACACCGTACTTTTCGGACGCGGACAGCCGCCGCGACCCGGCCCTGTTCACGCTGGAAACGTCGCGGCCGGGCCTGGGGCCGTACACGGTGATGGCCTCGCTGAACGGGATCGGCCTGCTCGGCTGGCAGATGCTCATGGCCCGCTCGCTGGAACTCGCGGACATCCTGAAGCGCAAGCTGGAATCGCTCGACTTCTGCAAGGTGTTGAACGCCGACACGTGTGGGGCGAGCGTGGTCTGGTGGGTGCTGCCGAAGGGCCGCGACGCACGGGCGGTCTTCGAGAAGTTTGAATCGGGCAAGTTGTCGGCCGAGGAAACGCAACGTTACCTGTCGGAAGTGCGGCACCTCTTCAACAAGCGGGACCGAACGCTCGATCCAGTGCGCGATGCGCGATTGAGTTTCACGACGGCCATCGGCTATCGGCCGAACGGAATCGACGTGCCGGCGTGGAAGGCGGTGTTCTTCAACCCGAAGACGGACGAAGCGATCATCGACCGACTGGTCGAGAGCATCGAGGAAGTGGCGTGAGCCGATTGCCTCACGGGCCGGGTCGTTGAAAGACGGTCACGCGGCAGTTGTGCCAGCGGTCGAGTTTTGGCTTCGGCGGCAGTGAGTGCAGATCGTCCGTGACCGGCATCCATCCGGCGGCCCGCACGCGGTGGACGAATTCCTG
>JBBQCQ010000784.1:0-2120 GCA_038318835.1 Gemmatales bacterium
CGTCTCGCGCCAGGGTGTGAGCATCTTGACGCACGTGGGCAGCACGGAGTTTGTCGCCGAGACGCCGGAGCAACTCATCGACGTGGCGAAGGTGTGGGCCACCAACCGCGACATGCTCGCGGACATCCGGGCCGGCCTTCGCCCCCAGTTGGCGAAATCGGTCGTCGCCGACGGCAAGGCCTACATCCGCAACCTGGAAGCCGGCCTCCGACAAGCCTGGCGAGATCGCATTTCAGCGAAGTGACACGGGATCGGCCGCCGTTCGGAAGCTGTGGTCGAATAGGAGCTGCCATTCGAGAAGTTGCACCCGCTGCGCAGTCGCCTCGTCCGGCGTGTTGGTGCTGCGAACTCGTTCGCAGTAGTCCACGAACTCCGCAGGGTTCGTGAAGGCGTAACCGACCGTCGGTGCCTGTTCGATGAGTTGTTTCAGGACCGGATGGGAGCCGACTTTTCGCCACCAATATTTCGAGTTGAATGCGTCCGGTTCCCTTCGGTGCATGATGGCGTGCCAGAAACTGCCGGTCGTGTCGCCGATGTCCTGGCTGATCGTGTGCGACTCGTCGAGGTAGTCGTGATAGAGCCACAGGCCCGCCCGGCACAACGACGGCACGGCCGCGGCCGCGATCTTCGCCCGCAGCGATTCGTTCGGCGTGCCGGGGCCGAGGGGCATGAGGCGGGCACCGTCGCCGAGAATCGCGGCGACGATGGGGCCGTAGGCAGCGGGGTCAAACGTCACGCCAGGACTTCCTTCACGACGTGCCCGCCGGTGCCGGTGATGCGTTGATCGAGGCCGTTGAGGCGGTAGGTCAGGTGCTCGTGGTCGAAGCCGAGCAGGTGCAAGATGGTCGCGTGGAAGTCGGATACGTGGGCCTTGCCATCGACGCCCTTCAGGCCGAACTCGTCGGACGTGCCGTGGACGGTGCCGGCCTTCACGCCGCCGCCGGCCATGAGCATACTGAAGGCGTAGGGGTTGTGGTCGCGGCCGGTCGTGCCCTCGCTCATCGGCGTGCGGCCGAACTCGCCGCCCCAGATGACGAGCGTGCTGTCGAGCAAGCCCCGCTGCTTCAGGTCCTTGATGAGGGCTGCCGAGGGGCCGTCGGACCGCAGACACATCTTCGTGTGGTTCCCCTCGATGTCGCTGTGGGCGTCCCACTGGCTGCCGGGGCCGCAGTACACTTGCACGAACCGCACGCCGCGTTCGACCAGTCGGCGGGCGAGCAGGCAGCGATGGCCGAACTCGGCCGTTTCCTTGCGGTTCAGGCCGTACATCTCCTTCGTCTTCTCGCTCTCCTTCGTCAGGTCCACCGCCTCCGGGGCGGCCGTTTGCATTCGGAAGGCCAGTTCATACGCGGCCTGCCGGGCGTCCAGGTCCGCATCGCCGGGCCGAGCCTGCTTGTGAATCGCGTTTAGTTCGCCGATCAGGTCGAGCTTTGCGCGTTGGCGTTTGTCGCCAACATCGTCGGGCGTCTTCAAGTTCAGGATCGGGTTGGGGCCTCCGCGGAAGTGCGTGCCCTGATACGTCGGCGGCATGAACCCCGTGCCCCAGTTGCGGGCACCGCCGAAGACTTCGCCGGTGCCTTCGGTGAAGACCACGAAACCGGGCAGGTTCTTGTTCTCGCTGCCGAGGCCGTAGAGTGCCCAACTGCCGAGGCTCGGCTTGCCGGCGAGCACGCTGCCGGTGTTCATCTGGCAGACGCTGCCGACGTGGTTGAGGCCGTCGGCCCAGCACGCCCGCATCATGGCCCATTCGTCGGCCGTCTTCGCCATCTCGGGCAGCCAGTCGGAGAAGTCGTGGCCGCACTTCCCGGCCTTCGTGAACTTCCGCTTGCTGGCCAGGAGCGTGTTACCGCCGGTGCCCATCGGCGTGATGACCTTGCCGAAGCTGGCCGGCAACGGTTGGCCGTGTCGCTTCGTCAGTTCCGGCTTCGGGTCGAACAAATCGATGTGCGAAGGTCCGCCTTCCATGAACAGAAAGATGCCCGACTTCGCCTTCGCGGGGAAGTGCGGCTTCTTCGCCGCGAGCGGGTCCCCCGGACCGCGAGAAGTTCCGCTGACAGGTCCGGGAACCTTGTCAGGGGTCTTCTCGGCGGCCTCGGCCAGCATCGCGGACAGGGCGAGGG
>JBBQCQ010000785.1:0-2104 GCA_038318835.1 Gemmatales bacterium
ATCCGCGACATCCTGGCGATGTACAAGAAGGCGGCCGACTACTTCCTGAACGCCACGCTGCCGTGTGGCGACGCCGAACTGACGTTCGCCGACTACGTCCGCAATTTGTCGGCCACGACCGGCTCGCCGATGGTCTTCTGAGACCGCAACGCCCGCAAGGTGCAGTACGTCCTGGCGAACATCGAGGAAGTCATCGGCGGCCTCACCCGCGGCCTCTACGTGGAGGCGCTCGACAAAGGGTACACCACGAAAGCGGGGCGGATGCAGGCGTTTTACCCCACGACCGACGTGTTCGGCGCGGTGCTGCCGTCGAACTCGCCGGGTGTGCATTCGCTGTGGGTGCCGACGCTCGCGTTCAAGATTCCGCTGCTGGTCAAGCCCGGCCGCGAGGAACCGTGGACGCCGTACCGCGTCCTGCAAGCCTTCCTGAAGGCCGGATTCCCGCCGCACGTCATGGCCTTCCTGCCGGCCGACCATGCCGGGTCCGGCGACATCCTTCGGCTCTGCGGCCGCAGCATGGCCTTCGGCGACGACCGCACGATGGCCCCCTACAAGAACGACCACCGCGTCGAGATTCACGGCACCGGCTACAGCAAGCTCCTCTTCGGCGAGGACGAGGCCGACCATTACGAGAAGTACACCGAGTTGTTCGTGGAAGCCGTCGCGGCCAACGGCGGGCGGGCGTGCGTGAACGCTTCCGCCATCTGGACGCCGAAGAACGCCGACAAGATCGCCACCGCCCTCGCCGGCAAACTCGCGAGCATGAAGCCGCGGCCGTGGGACGACCCGGCCTGCGAGATCAGCGCGTTCGCGAAGCCCGAAGTGGCCGAAGCGATCAACAACATGATCGACGAGGCTCTAAAAACGCCCGGTGCCGTGGACGTGACCGAACAACTCCGCGGCTCGCCGCGACTGGTGAAAGAGGGCCGCATCGCGTATCTGTTGCCCACGGTGATCCGCTGCCAGACCCCGGACCACCCGCTGGCGAACAAGGAATTCCTCTTCCCCTACGCCAGCGTGATAGAATGCCCACAGGCGGACATGCTCAAACGCATCGTGTACACGCTGGCCGCAACGGTCCTCACCCGCGATGCGGCCTTCATCGCTGAGGCGATGGCGTGCCCGAACATCGAACGCCTCAACATCGGGCCGTTGCCAACCAACCGGCTGACCTGGGACCAGCCGCATGAAGGCAACCTCTTCACCCACCTTTATAAACAGCGTGCCCTCCAGATTGCCGATGGCCACACCGCCCGCGTTTGACGTTCAGCCCCTTGGCCGCGTCGTCTTCGAGTGCGGCGGGCTAGACCGCCTCGGCGAGCTATCCCGCTCGCTCGGGGGTTCGCGCGTTCTGCTCGTGACCGACCCCGGTCTGGAGCAAGCCGGCCACCCCCAACGGGCGGTACAGTCACTCCGCGAAGCGGGGTACGCCGTCACCGTTTTCGACCGCGTGAAAGAGAACCCGTCCGAGACGGAAGTGTCCGACGGCGTGGCAACCGCGAAGGCTGCCGACATCGACCTGATCGTGGCCGTCGGCGGCGGGTCCAGCATGGACTGCGCGAAGGGGATCAACTTCCTGTACACCAATGGCGGCCGGATGGCCGACTACAAGGGCCACGACAGGGCGACGAAGCCGATGCTCCCCTCCGTTGGCGTGCCAACCACCGCCGGCACCGGCAGCGAGGCCCAGAGTTACGCCCTCATCACCGATGCCTCGTCGCACATGAAGATTGCCTGCGGCGACAAGAAAGCCGCCTTCCGCATCGCCCTCCTCGACCCCGAAGTGACGCTCTCGCAGCCACGGTCGGTCACGGCCTTCACCGGCATCGACGCTGTCGCTCACGCCGTCGAGTCATTCGTTTCGGTGAAGGCGAACCCGATCTCCCGCACCTATTCGCACGCCGCCTGGAAGCACCTCGAATCGAGTTTCGAGACGGTGCTGACCGAACCGGCCAACCTACCCGCCCGGGCGGCAATGCAGCTCGGCTCGCACTTCGCCGGCATGGCCATCGAGGCCGCGATGCTCGGCGTCTGCCACAGTTGTGCCAACCCGCTGACCGCCCACTATGGCATCACGCACGGCGTCGCCATCGGTCTGATGCTG
>JBBQCQ010000786.1:0-2101 GCA_038318835.1 Gemmatales bacterium
CGTCCAGCCGGCGGCGGACCGTGCTGAGCGACCACCCGAGCCGCGATGCGGTTTCGTCCTGGGTGCGGTCTTCGAGATAGCAGGCGATCAACGGCGAACGGTACTTCTCCGGGAGTCGCGCCAGCTCCTCGTCGAGAACGCCCCCGTCGAACCGCTCGGCGGCCGGCGGTTCGGCCACGTCGCCGAGCGGCGGCCCGGCCTGATTCGCCCGCCGTCGGGCCGCCTTCACGGCGACCCGGTGCGCGACGACGTACAGGTAGTTCGCCAGCGATTCCCGCACTCTCACCCGGCTGGCCTTCTTCGCGAGAACGAGGAAGACGGCCTGGAAGGCGTCCTCGGCCAGGTGGTGGTCGCGGATCGTGCGACGGCAGACGCCAAGCACGAGCGGGCCGTGCCGATCGACGAGGGCGGCGAACGCGGCCTCGTCGCCGGTCGTAGCGAATCGGGCGAGCAACATGCGGTCGCTGTCGGCCGACGACGACGGGCGGCGGAGCTTGGCCAGTAGGGAATGGACCGACGCCATCGGCAGTTCCGGGGTGGGGGTGTCGTTGCCCTCACCATGATAAAGCCCAGCCGCGTGCGGAAGTGTTCAGAAAAAATAGTAGTAGGCACACTCCGTGTGCCGTCTGCTGGGGGTGTCGGGTGACTCGATGGAAGTCGCGGACGCGCTGAACAGACGACACACGGAGTGTGCCTACTACTATGGTCCCGTTCCCACTCAGTTTTCGCCCGCCGAACTGCTAGTCGCCTCGCTACAATGTCATCAGTCTCAGTGCGAATCGACGCCCGCCAGGAACTCAGGACATTTGTGCCCGGCTTCGCACCTTGTGAGGATGTTCGATGCCACGTCTGGAGGCCACTCTCCTACGCCCCACCGGCGGCCCGCTGTTCATGTGGGTCCACGACCTGGAACTCGACCGGGACATTACCCTCGCGCAGATCGCTGGCATGGACGACGGCCGCGGCGGTATTGTCACGCTCGGCGTGGCCGAGAAGGACGTGCCTGAGATCGACTACAAAAACGTCAGCGGGCACGGCTACCACGCCCTCCTGCGGTGGGACGGCCAAGTTCTGCACGTCAGCCGGCGAACGAAACCGAAGCGCACGACCAACGGCTTCCTGACGAACAAGGGCCAACCCGCCCCGGATCTGCTCGAACTGCGGCCCGGCGACTCGTTCCGTATCGCCCGCTTCCTGTTCGCCGTCCACCCTGACGAGGACTCGGCCGCATCCCTGCCGTTCCAGACGGCCGGCGTGAACACGAACGAGGTGGTGAAGCCGCAGCCGATCCGCCCGCCGGCCAAGTTCGTGCCTTTCGTCGATGATCGATCCGCGCCGGATCTGAATATGTCGATCGCGCCCGATCAACTCCAGGGCTTCGGGAACAACTGGGGCCGGGGCAGTAGTGCCCAGGTGCCGGTTCTGAAGAAGGAACAACTCGAAGTCGCCGTCGAAGAGGCCGAAGTCCTTCGCACGCCGCTCGTCGATTCGGATAACGTCATCACGGGCCTGCTGGACATCGTCGATCGGTTCGACCCGACCCGGTCCACCGAGTCTTTGGACGAAATGTTCCGGCAGGCGGTGCGGCGGGCGGTGGCCAACGACGACGCGGCCGCCGATGTGATCGTGATCCCGGCGAAGGGCGACCCCCGGCCCCGCGGCAAGGAGCGGATGCCGTGGTTCAGCCGCACGTTCGTCCGCGATGCGGCCAAGAAAGTCGGGCAGAACGGCGGCGTGCTGGCCGGATTCTGGAAGGCCGACGCCGGGCAGTCGGGCGTTCACCCGAAGTTCAGCGGCAACCCCTCGCTCGAAGGGGCGTCCGGCAAGTCGGGCAGCCGGTCGACGACGTTCGCCGTGCCCGGTTGGGCCGTGTGTGCGCCGGTGCAAGTGCGGGGCAACGACGGCGAACAACTCGCGCTGTACGTATCCGCCCCGTTCCCGGATCCGGGTCGCGTCGTCGATCTGGCCGGCGACCCCGGCGTGGCCCAGGCGCAGAAGGTCGTGCTGCTGTTCGCCAAGCTCTACGCCGCCCTCGACCGCATGAGGCGAATCAGCCTGCGATTCCAGGAAGCCGTCAGCTTCCTGCCGCGGCCGGTGCAGC
>JBBQCQ010000787.1:0-2095 GCA_038318835.1 Gemmatales bacterium
AGAGCAAGCGAGTCCTCGGCGTCGGCATCGTCGGTACGGGGGCCGGCGAGATGATCGCGGAAGGCGTCCTCGCCATCGAGATGGGGGCTGTCGCACAGGATGTGCTAGAGAGCATCCACCCGCACCCGACCTTGTCCGAGACGGTCATGGAAAGTGCGGAACTTGCCTACGGTGCGGCGACCCACGTGGCGAAGCCGCGGAAGGTCGCGAAGGCGGGGGGCGGTTGATGCCGGTGCGTATCGTGTGTCCGTTTTGCAACGCCGTCGTGGAGGCCGACGGCCGCACTGCATGCCCGAGGTGCGGCGAGTCGTTCGACGCGACCACGGCCGAAGGTGCCGCTGATGAGGCGGTGCTGTCCACCATGCCCGTCGGGCCGAAGCCCGGCTTCCTCTACAGTCGCTCGGCCGTGTTCCTCTCGCTCGGCCTGGCCGCCACGATTCTCGGCGTCGGCATGGCCATCGTTCGCCCGTGGGAACCGCGAACCTCGCCGCGACCTGAGCCGAAATTGCCGGTCGTGGTGTCGCCGTTGGGCTTGTCGGGGTTGGCGTATCTTCCCGCACGCACGAACATCCTCGCCGCGGTTCAGCCACTACCGCTCCTCGCCTACGCGGCCCAGAACAAAGTCGATCCGCGAAAGTTCCTTATCGAAACCGGCGTGCCGGAATCGCTCTTGGCCAAGCTCAGTCAGGCCGGCATCCCGCTCGATCAGATCGAACACGTCGTCGTCGGGGTGGCCATCAGTTCCGAAGTCGGGAAGATCATACCCGACCTGATCACATGTCTGAAACTCACCCGGCCGCTCGCCGACGAAGCCAAGTTTCTGACGGAGTTGAAGGCCGAGAAGAACAGCCAGGAATCGAAAGCTGGGCGGACCGTCTACTCCGTGCAACTCGGCTTGCCGCTGTTGCTCACGCGGATTGACGACCTGACATTCCTGCTCGCGCTGGATGGGAAAGATTTCGCGCTCGCAGATAAGCCAATGCCCGCCGGCGGGGCACACTTGCCGGCCGCAGTGCGCGAGGCCATGACCAGCAAGATTAACCCCGCGTCGTTCGCCTGGGCCGTGACGAATAGCGAAACGTGGACCGAAAAGCCGGCCGTGAAGTTGTTCCTTGGGGCCGACCCCGTCTGGAAGGATCGGCTCGCGAAACTGACCCCCTTTCGCGCGTTCGCCGCCGGCATCGCCATGGACCCCGACCCGCAACTTCGCCTCGGCATTCGCACCGCTGACCCCGCCACCACAGCGAGTACGCAGACCTTCTTCCGGGACAAGTTCAAGGGCGAACACGTGACGTTCAACGGCGATTCAGAATGGGCAGCCGTGCAGTCGCCCTTCGACCCGAAGACCACGCCCCTGAAGGCGATCCTCACGGACGTGATGTCGGCGAAGCCATGACTCTTGCGGCCTCGGTTCGTAACATATTCCACGCGGCTCCCTCCTTTCTTCCTCTTCCGTGGAATTCTCCATGATCTTCCAACGTGGGACACTCTCCCGTCGCGGCTTCGCCACGACCTCGGTCGCGGCCCTGTCCGCCGCCGGCCTGCCGATGTGGTACGCTCGCGAAGTCGTCGCGGCCGACACCGCCGCGACGGCCCAGGCGAACAAGCCCGTTTCGGCCAACGGCAAGTTGCGGTTCGGCTTCGTCGGCATCGGCAGCCCGCAGAGCCGGGCCTACGCCCTCTACGGGGCGGCGAAGAAGTTCAAACAGGTCGATTGCGCTTATGTCTGCGACGTGGACAGCCGCCACCTCGGCCGAGCTGCGACGACGCTCGCCCACGACGGGTACGAGCCGAAGGCCCACTACGACTTCCGCAAAGTCACCAGCAGCAAAGACGTGGACGTGGTGGTCGTGGCCACGCCCGATCACTGGCACGCGCTCGTCGCGATCGACGCACTGAAGAACGGCAAGGACGTGTACTGCGAGAAGCCGCTCACGCTCACGGTCACCGAGTGCCTTGCCCTTCAACAGGCGGTCAAGGAGAGCGGCCGCGTGCTGCAAACCGGCAGCCAGCAGCGAACCGAGATGGGTGGGAAGTTCCGCGTCGCCGTCGAAGTCGTGCGGGCCGGTCGAATCGGCAAGGTGAAGTCGATCGA
>JBBQCQ010000788.1:0-2093 GCA_038318835.1 Gemmatales bacterium
GGCGTTCTGCATCGACCCGACCAGCCTCACGCTCGACGGCAAACCCGTGGCCGCCGCCGCCGTGCCGAAGTTGCAAGAGGCGAAGTGGAAAGACCTACAAGCCGCCTATGAGGCCGAGAAGAAGAAGGACCCGGCATTCGCCGTGCCGCCGAGCGAGGATCAACTTCTGAAGCCCACGCCGAAACTCGTGTGGCAGAAGGGCGCACAAAAGTGGCACGTCGATGCCCCCGTGTGCGTGGCCGGCGACCGCGTGCTGGTGGCAACGAGCTTGCTCGAAAAGGAGATGGTCGGCGAGCGGGCGTTGTACTGCCTGAACGCCGCAACCGGCGACACGCTCTGGACGGTCCCGCTGAAGCTTAACCCGTGGGGCGGGGCATCGGTTGTCGGCGACACGGTCGTCATCTCGGGTAGTTCCATCGGCTACTACTACGCCCAACTGAAGGGGGCGAAGGGCGACATATCCGCGTTCGACCTGAAGACCGGCGCGCCGAAGTGGCGGAAGGAAGTGCCCGGCGGCGTGGTCGGCTGCGTGGCCCTGACGGACGAACTGGCCGTCTGCACCGCCAGCGATGGCAAGGTACGAGCGTTCGCGGTGGCCGACGGCGAACGGCGGTGGATGTACGACGCGAAGATGCCGATCTTCGCTCCGCCGGCCATCGCGGGCAGCGTGGTTTACGCCGGCGACCTGTCGGGGGCCGTCCACGCCATCGACCTGAAGACCGGCAACGTCAAGTGGACGCTCGACCTCGGCAAAGACCCGGCCACGCAATCGCCGGGCATGGTCTACGGCGGCCCGACGGTGGTCGGCGGCAAGCTGTTCCTCGCGACGTGCAACCTCGAAGGCCCACTCGCCCGCAAGCCGACCTTCGTGGCGTGCGTGGGGAAGTAATCCCGCGAACCTCGGCGCGGCCGGCGGTGTCTTGCCGACTCCCATTCCCGGAGCTTCGCCCATGTCGGAATCAGTCATCAACTTCTATTCGACGCGGGACGAGTACGGCGGCTTCTCGAACTTCTCGGCCCACCCGATTTTCCTGAAGGGGAAGCGGTGGCCGACGACCGAACATTACTTCCAGGCCCAGAAGTTCGCTGGCGAGCCGGACGAGGAAGCGATTCGTCAGGCGAAGTCGCCGATGATCGCGGCCCGCATGGGCCGGGATCGCAAGCGGCCGTTCCGCCGCGACTGGGAGGCCGTCAAGGAACGAGTCATGCTCGACGCACTGCGGGCGAAGTTCACCCAGCACGACGACCTGAGGACGACACTGCTTGGCACCGGCACGGCGAAGCTAATCGAGCACACGGCCAACGACAACTACTGGGGCGACGGAGGCGATGACTCGGGGAAGAACCGGCTGGGGCATTTGCTGATGCAACTGCGGGAGGAGTTCCTGAAGTTGAAGGGGTGATGGGGTGGATGAGTTATCGCTTCAGGTCCGGCCGTGGTGATGCGGAAGATCAGCTACGGCAGCGCGAGTGAAGCGGGTGCCGCCACACGGGCGGTGTTGATGAGCGTGTATCGCACGCTGACGACGCGAGGCCTCGACCCGCTCGCCGAAGTGCGGCAAGCTCTGGAGACACTGGCGAAAACCGGGAAACTAGCCCCACTACCAGATACCATGAGTTCAGCGGGCTGAAGGGTTACAAAAATTCGTCCTGAATCGAGATTATTCCGCTGGTCCAACATTTCTGCCCTTCACCCGGAATTACTGACGCGAATCCGCGGAGATCGCCTACCCATCGGGCAGTTGGCCCGTTAGAGTTTGCCGTCGTCCGCGACTTCCGCCTGGGCAGAGGTTTTATTCGATGAAGCATCGTCGTTTGTTTGCTGAGTTGTTGGAAGACCGGGCTCTGCTCACCACGTTTGCGGTCGCACCGACTGGGAGCGACTCCGCCGGAACTGGATCGGCGTCTTCGCCATTCCGCACAATCCAGCACGCGGTGAACGTGGCGGCGACCGGCGGCGACAGCATCCTCGTCGCCGGCGGCACATATACCTACGAAGCATCGCAGGAGACCGGTGTCACCTCGGCGACCGGCACCCGGAATGTCGTGACCATCGTCAACAAGAACGTCAGCATCTTCGGCGGGTATAGCAC
>JBBQCQ010000789.1:0-2092 GCA_038318835.1 Gemmatales bacterium
AGGTTCCGCCCCAGGTACGGAAGTCTTTCGCCGTGAAGTCCCCGCCTGCCGCATCTCGGAGGTAGTCGTTGACATCGCCGGAGTCGATCGGCCGGGGCGAGCCGTCGTCGCCACGATATTGGAAGAGGTGTTGGCCGGGCAGGTCGCGGCAACTGCGAACGATGCGAGCGAGTCGGGCATCGGAAATGGCCCGCTCGTGCCAAACGCCGCTCTTGCCCCGGAACTTCATCCGCACCGCCCCAGCCGTGAACGAGACGTGCTTATCCATCAGGGTACTCAGGCCAAACGACTTGTTCGCCTTGGCATACTCGGAGTTGCCGACGCGGAGGTGGGTGCGGTCGAGCAACTTCACCACGGCCGCCAGCACTTTCTCGCGTGGCAGGCCGGGCAACTTCAAGTCAGCTTCCACCCGCCGGCGAATCTTAGGCAGGGCACGGCCGAACGCGACCATGCGGCCGAACTTCTCGCCGTCTTGCGAGTGCCGGTAAGCAGGGTGGTAGCGGTACTGCTTCCGCTCGCGGGCATCGCGACCGGTCGCCTGCACGTGGCCGTTCGGCTTCGCGCAAATCCAGACCTGTTCCCACGCCGGCGGGATCGCCAGCGATTGAATGCGGGCGAGGGTCGCGGGGTCGCGGATCAGTTTGCCGTTGGCGGCCCGATAGCGGAAGCCGTTGACGGTGCGTTCGCGACGAAGGCCCGGCGTGGCGTCGTGCGAGTGCGAGACTCGCGTGTGAACCGTGAGCACGGTTTCGACCTGCTTCGTGCGAGTGGTGACGGTGTGCCGCAGACGAACGGTAACGGACGAGACGCGCATCGAAATTCCCCCTGATCTTAGGGGCCAGCAATCAGCGTGCCGTAGATCGCGTACAATACTCCGCCGCCCCGAGGATCTGTGCCGTGCGAAGCTTTTGCGCGATTCTACTCATCACTCTGACCGTCGGCTGCGAGCGGGCGAGTTCGACGGACCGGCCGGGCGTACCCAAGCATGTCCTGATAATCCGGCACGCCGAGAAGCCGCCGGAAGAAGCGGGCGAACTGGGGCTGAACGCGAAGGGGAAGATTCGGGCGGCGGCCCTGTACGAGTTGTTCGAGGCGTCGGACCAGCGCACCGACTCCTTCCCGAAGCCGGATTTCCTGTTCGCGGCGGCGAAGACGAAGAAGAGTTATCGGTCGGTCGAAACGCTCGCCCCGTTGGGCAAGAAGCTGCGCCTGACGGTGAACGAGAAGTACGACGGCGACGATTTCGCGAACCTGACCCGCGAGATCTTCGGCAAGCCGAAGTACGCGGGCAAGACGGTGCTGATCTGCTGGAAGCACCACGCCATTCCGGACCTGGCCGCAAAGCTGGGAGCGACCGACGCCCCGAAGAACTGGAAAGACGACGTCTTCGACCGCGTCTGGCAGTTGGATTTCGACGACGGCAACGTGAAGTTCCGCGACCGCCCGCAGGAGTTGAAGTGACCGGTCACGGCACGCCCATCAGATACGCGATCAAATCTGCCATCGCCTCGATGCTCACATCCTTCTCCAATCCCTCCGGCATCAGCGATAGTCCGCTACTCTTCAGCGACTCGATGTTCGCTCGCGGCACCACGTCCTTCAGCCCTTCGCCGCGGACGAAGGTGACGCTCGTCGCCGTCTCGGCTGCGATCATCCCCGTAATCGTGCGGCCGTCTTCGAGGGCGGTCGTGTAGTTGACGTACTGCGGATTTACCTCGGCATTCGGGTCGAGGACGTTCGTGAGGATCGCTTCGACGCCGCGGTTCTTCATGGCCGACAGGTTCGGCCCCAACTCGTGGCCGACGCCTTCGAGCTTGTGACAGGCCGCACACGTCTTCGCGAAGATTGCCTTCCCCTTCACGGCATCCCCCTTCGCGTCGAGGGCCGGGCGGTACTTCTCGACCACCTCCGTGCGGCGGGCCGGCTTGAACGCGGCCAACAGCGCCGCCGCCCGCTTCTGGATCGCGGCGTCCTTGTGCGTGGTCAAGAGCTTCATCTGCGTGGCGTCGAGGTTCTGCGGGGCGAACGTCTTCTTCTCGATGGCGTCGAGCAGCGCCGTCACGCGCTGCGGCCGCGACAGCAGCGCCGCGCC
>JBBQCQ010000790.1:0-2087 GCA_038318835.1 Gemmatales bacterium
GGACGCGCAGATCGAGAAGTATTTGGAGCAAGCACCGTTGAAGCGGGCGGCAACGCCAGAAGACGTGGCGGACGTGGTGTTGTTCCTGGCCGCGGAAACGAGCCTGATGACCGGACAAGTCGTGGTCGTGGACGGCGGCCGGACGATGTGACGCGGGAATGACAAAAAGGGGTCGGGAGCCGCTTCGGTATGAAGCGGCTCCCGACCCCTTTTCGCAACGCCAGCCGGCACGAGGGTTTACTTGCGGTGGCGAATCTTCGCACGCATCCGCCGCTTCTTCCGGCCCACCTTCCGCCGACCGCTTCCTCGTCGTCGCGCCGCCATGTGCGTCTCCCGTTCCCTGACTCTGAAAATAACGATAGAGGGGCATCATAGGTCGGCCGGTCCCGAACGGCAACCGACCGGGCCGATTTCTCGGTCCCCCCGTGCGGGCGGTGCGACAGGCACAGCCGCGCCAACCCGATCAAGGCCACCGCCCCGGACGGCCGACCGGGATTCCGCTATCTTTAGCGGTTGCATGGCCTCGGAACGTTCGGCAGGATGGTGGAAGTGGGCGGCCGTGCCGCGATCAGGCGGGGTTGTCAAATCCGAAGAGCGGGATAAACTTTCTGCTTTATGCAGGCGAAAACTTCGAGTCGGAAGCGAACGTAAGGCTTGTACCGATGCGGTTCCAGTTGATCGACCGAATTGACCATTGGGAGGCGGGCAAGTCTTTGCTCGCGGCCAAGTTCCTGGCATTAGGGGAAGAGTACCTCGCGGATCACTTCCCCAAATTCCCGGTCATGCCCGGCGTGCTGATGCTGGAAGCCCTCGTCGAGGGGGCCGCGTGGCTCTGGCGGGCCAGCACCGACTACCGGCACCCGGTCATCGTGCTGCGAGAAACGCGGAACGTGAAGTACGGCAACTTCATGCAGCCGGGCCACTGGATGACGGTGGCCGTAGAACTCGTGAAGACCGACGGTACGACAGCCGTCTTCCGCGGCAAGGGTATCAACGACGCCGGCGAACAGACCGTGTCGGCCCAGTTCACGCTGTTCGGGTATTCGCTGAGTGACCGCGGCCCGGCTGGCATCGCCGCCGACGCGAAGTTGCAGGCCCACTGGCGGGAACGCTGGGCGTTACTGACCGGCGAGTTGGCGATTCCAAAAGTTTAGCGGCGACGCGAAGCGGAGCGCGGGGAGACAAGATGCAGTTGAAGGACCAAGTGGCCCTCGTCACCGGCGGCAGTCGGGGCATCGGCAAGGCGATCGTGCAGAAACTCGCCGGCGAAGGCGCGAAGGTTGCTTTCGTGTACCGTGGCGCGAAGGACGCGGCCGAGGCGCTCGAAAAAGAACTCGGCCCCAACGGGAAGGCCATCCAAGCCGACGTGGCCGACCCGACCGCGGCCGAAAAGGTCGTCGCCGATGTCCTGGCACAATGGGGCCGGATTGATATTCTGGTGAATAACGCCGGGGTGATCCGCGATGGCCTGTTCCTGCGTATGGATGCCGACGCCTGGAACACGGTGATTAACACGAACCTGAACGGCACGTTCTCGTTCTGCCGGGCCGTGGCCAGTCAGATGGCCCTGAAACAGCGGTCGGGCCGGATCATCAACGTGTCGAGTGTCGCCGCCGAGCATGTGAACCAGGGGCAGACGAACTACGCCGCCAGTAAAGGGGCGGTGAACTCGTTCACCCGGGCGTTGGCGGTCGAGTTGGGCAGCCGGAGCGTGACAGTGAACGCCGTCGCCCCCGGCTTCATCGCGACCGACATGAGTGAAGCGGTTCGCGCGAAGGCGGGCGATTTCATCGAGAAGAAGCTGGTCCCGCTGCGGCGGCTCGGCCAGCCGGACGATATTGCGAACGTGGTGGCGTTCCTGGCTGGGCCAGGGGCCGCGTACATCACCGGACAAGTCATCACCGTCGACGGCGGCCTGAGCCTCGGCGCGGTGACCGGATGAGGAACGACCGATGACCCAGGATGACATTTACCAAAAGGTGAAAGCCACGCTCGTCGACGCACTCAACCGCGACGACGACGAGGTAACGCCGTCCAGCCGCCTTCAAGCCGACCTGGGGGCCGAGTCGATCGACTTCCTGGACATC
>JBBQCQ010000791.1:0-2082 GCA_038318835.1 Gemmatales bacterium
GATGAACCGCACCGCGGCATCGACCGGCGGTTGGCCGACGCGGAACCCGTAGTGGCTCAAGGCTTCGAGCACGCGCGCGGTGATGTCCGGGCAACTCGGGTCGAGCATCGCGTTGTGGTCCGCGAACGGCACCTTCTCCAGAATCTGCTTGTCGATGTCGCGATCGAACGCAGCCCAACCGCCGTCGCGGTTCTGCATCGCGAGCAGCCAGTTGATCGCGCGGTACACGGGGCCGGCGCACGCTTCACGGGTCGCGTGGTCGCACCGCGCCAGCGCGATCAGCACCATCGACGTGTCGTCGGTGTCCGGGTAGAAGGCGTTCGCGTACTCGAAGAACCAGCCGCCCGGCTCGCACCGCTTCGCGGTGCGAGTCCAATCGCCGGGCGTTCGCACTTCCTTCTCCAGCAGCCACGCCACCGCGGCCGCACTCTCCGCGGAGTCGCCGGGCTGGCCGGCATCGGTCACGCCGATCAGCGATAGGGCCGTATCCCACACCGGCGAGACGCACGGCTGGAGGCGTTGCGTGTCCATTTCCTCGATGGTCAGGTCGTCGAGTTGCTTCATCGCCCACTGGAATTCCGCATCGTCTTCCGGCACGCCGAGGCACTTCAGCACGACCACGGTATAGACCATCGGCGGGAAGATCGCGCCGAGACCGTCGCTGCTCGCGAAGCGTTCGCGCATCCACGCCACGGCCTTCCGCAGTGCCCACCGGCGAAACGGAGTGAAGCCGATGCGCTCTGCGAACTTCAGCCCCGTGTCGAGCTTCAGGAAGGCGTTCGCCCACGAGAATCGCGGCGGCGGCACGGCCGGCGTCCACGGCGTCGCGGGGTCTTCGAGAAACAGTTCGCGGACGCCCATCACCGCCGGCAGTTGCCGCACCGGGCGGTAGGCGTTCACGACCGCGAGCGGCACCACGATGGTGCGGCTCCACGCCGACATCGCGTAGATGTTGAAGTAGAACCACCGCGGCAAGAGCATCATCTCGACCGGCACGGTCGGGCAGTGGTCGTAACTGATCTGGCCGAGGAGCGCGAGGTAGAACCGCGTGAAGCTGTTGCACGCCGCCGCCCCGCCGAGGGTGCGAATCGTAGCGGCCGCGCGTTGCATCAGCGGTTCGTCGGCCGAATGGCCCGCCATCTTGAGGGCGAAGTATGCCTTCACCGACACGCTGATTTCCGAGGGGCCGCCGGGGTAGTTCGGCCAACCGCCGTCGGGCAGTTGCTTTGCGAGCAGGTAGTTCGCGAGCTTCCGCACGCGCGGCTCGGCTTCCCGGCCGAGGAACGCGAGCAGCAGGATGAATTCCGATTCGAGGATCGTATCGCCTTCGAGTTCGCCGACCCAGTGCCCATCGGGCTGCTGTTGGGCGAGCAGGGCGATGCGGCCGCGGTCGGCGGTTTCCTGGACGGCGTCGAGGAAAGCAACGAGTTGTTCGTCCGGCCGGGCAAGGCGAAGGGTGCTGGCGGGCACGGGAATCCTTTCCGCTGATACCGCAATCGAGGCCGCGAATGTGGTCGTGAGGGACAGTGTAGTGACGACGGCAGGATTTCTGCAAGGGCACGCGGAAAATCCCGGTCGGCGGTGCGGCGATCCGTTCAAGGTGGGATTCTCGGCAGACGATAGCAAGGGAGATCGTTTGCCCCGCCCGGTGGAGGTCGTTGTGCCGCTTTCGCTGCCCGGTCTCGCCGTCGCCCGCCGCCGAACGTGGGTCGCCTTCCGCTTTTCCCCGGCCGCGGCGGTCGCCGTCCTGCTCGTCGCCCACTTCGTGCTGCACGCCCTCCCCGCCGACCTCGGCACACGGGACGACGCCGACCAATTCGTGTTCGCCCAACAGATCGCCCTCGGCTACCACGAGCAGCCGCCGCTCTACTCGTGGTTGGTGTGGGCGGCCTTCCAACTCACCGGCCCGTCGCTCGTCGCCTACGCGGTCGTGAAAACTCTCGTGCTGGCCGTGGTGTGCGTGACCGCGTGGTGGGCGGCCCGCGAGGCCATCGCCGACCCGCGGTGGCGATTAACGGCCGCAGTCGGCGGCGTCTTCCTGGCGGCCCAGTCGTGGCACGCCTTCACGTACCTGACCCACTC
>JBBQCQ010000792.1:0-2075 GCA_038318835.1 Gemmatales bacterium
AGTCGAACAGCGGGCGGAGGTACGGGTTGATTTTCTGCACCAGGTCGCCGGGCAGGAAGCCGAGCCGTTCGCCGGCTTCCACGGCAGGCCGCACGAGGACGATCTTCTTGACCGCGCCCGACCGCAACAGGCTGACGCCCCAGCCGACGGCGAGGTAGGTTTTTCCCGTGCCGGCGGGGCCGACGCACAGCACCACGTCGTGGGTCTTCATGGCCTGAATGTACCGGCCCTGGCCATCGGTGCGGGGTCGCATGTACTTGCCGCTATCCGTCACGGCCAGGCTCGTCGTGCCGCCGCGGATGTCGTTGCCGCGGATGACTTCCAGCACCGTCCGCACGTCCTCGGCCGTCAGTTTGCCCGATTTGCGGAGGACGAGCCGCAGTTGCTGGAAGGTGCGCTCGGCCTGTTCGCAGGCGGTCGGGTCGCCGTCGATCTGAATGATGTCGCCACGGGCGACGATACGCACCGCAAGCGCATCGCGGATCATGCGTAGGAATACGTCGCGGGTGCCGAAGAGAATAACGGCTTCTTCGCGGCTGTCGAGCGTCAGGGAACGGGTTGATGACATCGGGTCCGCCGGTTGGTCTAGGGGGATGACGGGTGAGACAGTCGAAAGCCGGAAAAGGTTCTGGGGCAGCCCTCAGGCGGCGAGGAACAGGTACGCCACGGGGGCCGCGAATATTACTGAGTCTACCAGATCGAGGATGCCGCCGAACCCCGGAATGCTCTTCGAGGAGTCCTTGATCTGTCCATCGCGCTTCAGCATCGACTCGGCCAAGTCGCCCAAGACACCCATCAAGCCGACACACAGGCCGAACGCCATGGCTCGTGGCGTGCTGTCGTGGAATAGCTCCGGGCAAAGGTAGCGGAACCCAACCGCCGTGGCCGTCGCGGCGACAATGCCGCCGGCGAAACCTTCCCACGTCTTCTTCGGAGAGAGCAGTGGGGTGAACTTGTGCCGGCCGAACGCCATGCCGGTCAGCAGCGCGAAGATGTCGCCGACCTTTGGCACGAAGATCGTCGCGGCCAGCGCGGCTCCCGACACCTCGACCGGCAGCCACCGCAGTTGTACGAGGCAACTCGGCAGGAGGCCGAGGTAGGCGAATAGCAACACTGAGAACGCCACCCGCCGCGAGGCATGACCGTCGGCCGAGTAAGTGCCGACTTCGTACAGGAAGGCGATCAAGACAGCGGCCACGAACATGCCGACGACCGACGGCCAGGCCGACGCGAGGCTTACCCCCAGCGGTTGGAGCACCACGGCGGCCCAGTTCGCGGCCAGGATCAGCGGCACGCCCCACGCCACGACCGGCGCGGCCGGGCGGTCCGTGGCGGGCAACATCCGCCAGAATTCTTGTGTGCCGAACCAGCCCAGGAAGAGAATCGCGGCGAGAAGAATGGGGTACCGGGGGGCGAAGAACGCATCGCCGAACAGGACGCCAGCCGCGGCCGCGGCCAGGAGAGTGCCAACCCAGATTCGCGTGCGGAGCATCGGGTTAGCCGGCTCCCTGGATGGGCCGGAGGCCGCCGAATCGGCGCTCGCGGTGGGCGAAGTCTTTCAGAGCCGCATAAAGCGTCGCGGCGTCGAAGTCGGGCCAGCACTTTTGCGTGACCCAGAGTTCGGCGTAGGAGATTTGCCAGAGGAGGTAGTTGCTCACCCGCATCTCGCCGGCCGTGCGAATGAGTAGGTCTGGGTCGGGCATGCCGGCGGTGTAGAGCGAATCGGACACGGTCGCTTCATCGATGGCGTCGGCCGTGAGCGTGCCCGCCTGAACGCGATGGGCCATCGTCCGCACGGCATCGACGATCTCGGTGCGGCTGCCGTAGTTGATCGCCAGGCATAGTGTCAGCCCGGTATTGGCCTTGCTGATGCGGATATTCGTGTCCATCTCCGCCAGCACGTCGTCGCCAATGTTATCGCGGCGGCCGATGACCGTGAAACGGATGTTCTCCCGCAGAATCCGTTCGCGTTCCGCCAGCAGGTATTCCTTCAGCAACCCCATGAGCATCGCGACTTCGGCAGCCGGCCGCTTCCAGTTCTCGACACTAAAACAATAAAGGGTGAGTTGGCCGAG
>JBBQCQ010000793.1:0-2073 GCA_038318835.1 Gemmatales bacterium
ATTGAGATGTATCACTTCAACGGGCGACGACCATGATTTACAAACCGACGATCACCCCCGAAGAGTTCGAGGAGATGTCCGGCGTCGATCACATGGAACTGGTGGACGGTGAACTTCGGGAGAAAGGCATGGGCCTTGAGAGCAGTTTCGTTCAAACACGTCTCCGACGGCTAGTAGGGAACTTCGTGGACGAACGCGGACTTGGAATGGTATTCGACGGCGAGGCAGGGTATCGCTGTTTCCCGCACCGCCCGCGGCTGGTTCGGAAGCCGGATGCGTCATTCGTCCGCACCGGCCGATTCCCGAACGACCGGCCTCCGCTCGGATACACCGACCTGGCGCCCGATCTTGTCGTTGAGGTGATCTCCCCGAACGACACGTCGTTCGAGGTTCAAGAACGGCTGAACGATTTCCTCCTCGCCCAAGTACCACTGATTTGGATGGTGGACCCGCACACCCGAACGGTTCATGTTTACTCGCTGGGGGAACCCTTCCGCCGACTGACGGACGGCGACGAATTGACGGGCGACCCCGTCCTGCCGGGGTTTCGAGTCCGAGTGGCCGCCCTATTCCCGCCGCCACTGCCGCCGGAACTCGAACCCAGTTCCGCCTGATGCACCTCGCCATTCTCTCCCGCGGCGACGGCTGGCATGTCCAGGACTTGCTCCGGGCAGCCCGCGAGTGCAGTCATACCGCCGACGCAGTCGACTTCCGCCGCTTGTCGGCCACGCATGACAGCCCACTGTCATCGTTCGACGCGGCGATCATTCGCACGATGCCGGCCGGGTCGCTGGAGCAGGTCGTCTTCCGCATGGATCTGCTGCACGCCTTCGCGGCGAGCGGGCGACCGATTCTGAATTCGCCGCGGGCCGTCGAGACCTGCGTCGATAAGTACCTCACGAATGTCCGCCTTGCGAACGCTGGCCTGCCGGTGCCGCCGACGGTCGTGTGCCAGCTCGCCGACGATGCCCTCGCGGCCTTCGACGCCCTCGGCGGCGACGTGGTGGTGAAACCACTGTTCGGGGCCGAGGGCCGTGGCATGGTCCGCGTGACCGACCGCGAACTGGCCTGGCGGACCTTCCACGCCATCGAACAGACTCGCGGCGTGCTGTATGTCCAACAGTTCCTCCGGCACCCCGGCTGGGACGTGCGGGTGTTCGTGCTGCACGGCAAGGCGATCGCGGCGATGAAGCGAACCGGCCGCGGCGACTGGCGAACGAACGTGGCCCAGGGCGGCACGGCCGAGCGGTACGAACTCTCGGCGATCGAAACAGACCTGGCGGTGAAAGCCGCCGCCGCCACCGGGGCCGTCGTCGCTGGCGTGGACCTGCTGATAAACGAGCGGCACGAGTGGTTCGTCATTGAAGTGAACGCCGTGCCAGGGTGGAAGGCCCTCGCCCCGACGTGCGGTGTGGATGTGGCGGCGGCGGTCGTGCGCGCGGTGACGGAGGGTTGAGCCGTGGCGACGAAGCGGAAATTCGTTCAGGAACATGCCGAGCCGAAGGACGTGCCGCTGCACATCCAGACGGCGTGCCTGTGGGAAGCGACGGCCCGCAAGGTGGGGAACGTCCACCGCTTCGCCGACTTCGCCGGTACAACGTACCTCGACTTCGCTCTGAGTGCCGCCGCCATCGCGAAGCCCCTGGACCGCGCGATGTACGGCTGGCCGTTCGGCCGCGTGCTGCGGGAGAGCGTGACGGAAACCCGCCGCGTGTGCGGGCAGAACACCAACCTCGGCATCCTGCTACTGCTGCTGCCGCTCTTGTACTGCGATGAGAACTACTACGCGATCCCGCGGTTCCTGGCGAAGTTGGACCTGGGCACGACGCGGGACGTGTACGAGGCGATCCGCCTTGCCCACCCCGGTGGCCTCGGCGACGCGGCCGAGCAGGACGTGAAGGCCGAGCCGACCGTGCCGCTGCTGGAGGCGATGAAACTCGCCGCCGACCGCGACCGCATCGCGCGCCAGTACGCCACTGGGTTCGCCGACATCTTCGAGTTCGGGGTGCCCGCGTTCCTGGCCGCGTTCGCGAAGTTCGGCCGCGTCGAGCCGGCGGTGATCGAGTGTCAGTT
>JBBQCQ010000794.1:0-2069 GCA_038318835.1 Gemmatales bacterium
CTCGATCGGGCCCCTGTCCTTGCGGGCGCGGTCCTGGATGGCCCGGATCTCGTCGAGCGCCTGGTCGAGCGTGGAGGCCATCGCCTGGTGCATCTGGGCCGGATCGCTCCCCGAGACGAAGTAGGGCCGGTGGCCATAGCCGGTGAGCAGCGCTTCGAGCTCGTTCCGTCCGATCCGGGCCAGCACCGTCGGATTGGCGATCTTGTAGCCGTTGAGGTGAAGGATGGGCAGCACGGCCCCGTCCCGGGCCGGGTTGAGGAACTTGTTCGAGTGCCACGCGGTGGCGAGCGGCCCGGTCTCGGCTTCGCCGTCGCCGACGACGCACGCGACGAGCAAATCCGGGTTGTCGAACGCCGCCCCGTAGGCGTGCGAGAGCGAGTAGCCGAGTTCGCCCCCTTCGTGGATCGACCCGGGCGTCTCCGGCGTGCAGTGGCTGCCGACGCCGCCGGGGAAGCTAAACTGCTTGAACAGGTGCCGCATCCCGGCCGTATCTTGCGAGATGTTCGGGTAGAACTCGCTGTAGGTGCCTTCGAGATACGTGTTCGCGACCAGTCCCGGCCCGCCGTGGCCCGGCCCCGCGACGTACAGCACGCTCAGATCGTCCCGCTGGATGACGCGGTTCAGGTGCGCGTAGACGAGGTTCAGGCCGGGCGTCGTGCCCCAATGGCCGAGCAACCGCGGCTTGATGTGCTTCCGCGTCAGCGGTTCGCGCAGCAGCGGGTTGTCGAGCAGGTAGATTTGGCCGATCGACAGGTAGTTCGCCGCCCGCCAGTAGGCGTCGATCGTCCGCAATTGGTCGGCGTCGAGCGGGGTGTCGGTCATGGCGTTGGTTCCTGTGATGAGTTCAAGTCGAGAACGCGGCACACGGTGCGGGCGATCATCAATTCTTCGTCGGTGCGGATCACGCGGACGACCGTGTCGCCGGTGCCAGCGGAGATCACCGCCGCGTTCGCCGCGTTGTCTGCCAAGCTGAGGTCGATGCCGAGGAAGCCGAGGCCGTCGCAGATGCGGGCCCGCACCTCCGGCGAATTCTCGCCGATGCCGCCGGCGAAGACGAGCGTGTCGAGGCCGCCGAGGGCCACAGCCATCGCCCCGATGAACTTGCGGGCCTGGTAGCAGAACAACGCGACCGCGTCGGCCGCCCGCGGGTCGGTCGCCGCTGCGGCCGTCAGGTCGCGCATGTCCGCACTCGTCTCGGACACGCCCTTCAGGCCGGAGTCGTGGTTGACGAGGTGGTCGAGTTGGTCGGCCGTCAGGTTCTCGCTCCGCAGCAGGTGGATCAGCACGCCGGGGTCGAGGTCGCCGGTTCGCGTGCCCATGACGAGGCCGCCGGTCGGCGTGAAGCCCATCGTCGTGTCGAGGCAGACGCCGCCCCGCACGGCCGCCAGGCTGGCCCCGGACCCGAGGTGCGCGAGGATCACCCGACCGTGCGCCTCCGCGGGAGCCGTGCGGCGGAGTTCGTCCATCAGGTACGAGTACGACAGGCCATGGAAGCCGAACCGGCGAAGGCCGAACCGCCGCGGGATCGGCAGCGTGCGAGCGACCGATGGCAGTGTGGCGTGAAAGGCCGTATCGAAGCACGCGATCTGCGGCGCGTCCGGCCGCCGTTGCGCCACGGCTTCGATCAGGGCGATCTCGGCCGGCAGGTGGTCAGGGTCGAAGGAGACGAGCTTGCGGAGGTCGGCGAGCAGGGCGGCATCGACCCGCTGCGGTTCGACGTAGTCGTCCCCGCCGAACACGACGCGGTGGCCGACGGCGGTCACGCGGTCGAGGTGGCCCTGTTCGTCCAGCCAGCGCACCAGCGCCTCGGCCGCTTGCCGGGGGTCGCCCGCCACGATGGGCGTGGGTTTCCCGGCCGGCGTCTTCGTTCGCAACACGGCCTCGGACGAACCGACCCGCTCGACCGCCCCAGCCAGAGTGCGGTCGGGGCCGAACACGGCGAACTTGATACTCGACGACCCGCCGTTGAGGGTCAGGACGCAATCGCCGGGTGCTATTTGCACATCGAACATCGATTAGCCTCGCGGACGCCCTTGGCACGGGCCACCTTCCATCGGACCGCGAAGGGC
>JBBQCQ010000795.1:0-2062 GCA_038318835.1 Gemmatales bacterium
CGACAACGATGTGGAGTACTACAGCCTCCACCGGGCAGAACGCTCCATCCGTCGGGCCGATGTGGTGCTGCACTTCTTCGACGCCCGCGCGCGGGTGAGTCGGGTGGACAAACAACTCGCGGAGTACGTCGCCGAGAACAACAAGCCGGCCATCGTGGTGGTGAACAAGTGGGACTTGGTTCGGCACGCGATGGAAACCGAGAAGATGGCGGACTACATCCACAAGGTGTTCCCGATGCTCGACCACGTGCCGATCGCGTTCGTGACGGCGAAGACCGGCAAGAACACGTTTCGCGTGTTCAACCTCGCCCAGGAATTGCACAAGCAAGCCGGCGAACGCATCCCGACGGGCGAACTCAACCGCATCCTGAAAGCAGCCACCGACGCCAACGCCCCGCCGGTGCGGCACCACAACAAGCAGGGCAAAATCTTCTACGCCGCGCAGGTCGGCATCAACCCCCCGACGATCGCACTCGTGACCAACGGCCCGGACACATTCGACCAGACCTATCTCCGCTACCTCACGAAAGTGCTGCGAGATCAGGGGCCGTTCGGCGAAGTGTCGATCAAGCTCCTGCTGCGAGCAAAGGGCGAAACGACCGGCGACCGTGGCTTCCACGCGGAAGTCGAAGACGAACTGCCGCCGGCCCCGGCAGACGTCGAACCGGAACCCGCCCCAGAGCCGAAGTCGCGGAAGAAGAAAAAAGGCCCGCAGGTGTGGGACGTGTAATCAGGGGACAGGAGTCAGGAGCAGATCAGTTTTCCCTGTCCCCTGTCTCCTGGTTACGGTTCCACCGTCACTGGCGGAGCCTTCGGCGCATCGAGATCGCTCGCGTCGAGTCGGCCCTCGGCGAGCAGTTGCCGGAAGATCGTTACCGTCTCGCGGATGCCGTCGTCGAGCGTCGTCTTCGGCATCGGCCCCAAGTCGCGTTGCAACCCATCGTCGGACAAGTCGTAGGCAATCGCGATCTGCGTCGTTCCGAACGTCACCAACTTCGCGGCTTCTGGCAGCACCCGCACGAGGGCCGCGTGGAAGTCCTTCATCGGCACCACTTGGCCGCGGAGGTTGTAACTCTTCGCCCCGGTGTACGGGCGTTCGAGGGCGTTCACGAAAGTCTTCGCCACGTCGTCCACATACTGAAAGTCGGTCCACCCGCCGAAGGCAATCGCATACGGCCGGCCGAGCACAACGGCCTTGATCGCCTTCGTGGGATCGCTGGTCATTCCCAGATCGCGGCCGACGCCGTAGACGGTCCACGGGCGAAGGCCAACGCTGCTGACGCCGTTGTCCTGGAAGTACAGGCGGGCGTTCCCCTCGTTACAGCACTTGAAGACGCCGTAGTGCGTGCTGGGGATGAGTTGCACATCGTCGCCGAGCGGGGTGTTCGCCGGGTACTTGTCCGGCCCGCCGAACACGGCCGCGGAGCTTGCATAGACCAGTCGCTTCACCTGATCGCCGGTGGCGCGGATCGCCTCGAAGACCGCGAGCGTGCCGAGGACGTTGACCTTCGCGCCGAGCATCGGGTCGGCCCGGCACGTCGGCACCTGCAAGCCCGCGAGGTGAATGATGTGTGTGATCTTCTCATCGGCGATCGTTTTCGTGAGGACGGGCAGGTCGCACACGTCGCCGGGGACGAACTGCACCTTCTGCACGTCCGCTTCCGGCAGGATCAACCGTAGGCGGCGCGGGTCTTCCTTCAGGTCGTAGACGAGAACGTCGGCTCCCTTGCTTAGGAGGTTCCGCGCGATCCACGCGCCGATGAAGCCGTACCCGCCGGTGATAAGGACGCGCATGGAGAGGTTCCGAGAGGGAAGATGCTTTGGCCAGCCGAGCACCGTCAGGTGCCGGGTGTGTATGGGTGACATTCAACCGGCACCTGACGGTGCTCGGCTCACCGTTGTCGTTAAACGGGTTCGACCGCCGTAGTTTCGCCGATGTTCTCGCTGGCGACCTTCGCTAGCGTCGCGAGCTTGTCGCTGCCGTTGAGGTTCATGACCCGCACGCCCTGCGTGTTGCGGCCGACGATGCGGACGTCTTCGACCTTGCTCCGCGTGACCATGC